>JAWOFB010000004.1:0-10407 GCA_046482445.1 Ectothiorhodospiraceae bacterium
GCGCCGCGGCGACGTGGTCATGGTGCACAGCCTGCGGCGCGGCGCCGCCGAAGCCATCGAGGCCGTGGCCCACGGCGACGAGCGTTCTTCCCGGGTTGTCGGGCGGCGCATCGAGAACATTCCCTTACCGCCGGGGACGACCATCGGCTGTATCGTTCGGGGCGATGAGGTGATCATGGGCCACCACGACACCGTCATCGAACCCGAGGACCACGTCATCCTGTTCCTGGTGGACAAGACCCGCATCCCGGAGGTGGAGCGTCTGTTCCAGGTCGGGGTGACTTTTATTTAGGCCCCGCCCATGCACTGGTCCGCGGTTCAGCGTATTGTCGGCCTGCTGTTGATGCTGTTCAGCGTCACCATGCTGCCGCCCGCAGCTGTGGCCGTGCTGTATCAGGAGCCGGGGCTGCAGCCGTTTGGCGCTGCATTTGCCCTGATCCTGGGGCTGGGTGCGCTGGCCTGGTTCCCGGTGCGACGGGCGCGTTACGACCTGCGCACACGCGACGGTTTCCTGGTGGTGGTGCTGTTCTGGACGGTGCTCGGGGTTGCCGGAGGCCTGCCCCTGTACTTGGCCGAGGATCCGTCGATTCCCTGGACGGACGCCGCGTTCGAAAGCCTGTCCGGGCTGACCACAACCGGCTCCACGGTGCTCACCGGCATCGACGGCCTGCCCCACGCCATCCTGTTCTATCGCCAGCAGCTGCAGTGGCTGGGCGGCATGGGCATTATCGTTCTGGCCGTGGCCATTCTGCCCATGCTCGGTGTCGGCGGCATGCAGCTCTACCGGGCAGAGACGCCGGGTCCCGTTAAGGATACCAAGCTCACCCCGCGGATCGCGGGTACGGCCAAGGCGCTGTGGTATATCTACCTCGGTCTCACCATCACCTGCGCCCTGGCCTACTGGGGCGCCGGCATGAGCGCCTTTGATGCCATCGGCCACAGTTTCTCCACCGTGGCCATCGGCGGCTACTCCACCCACGATGCCAGTATCGGCTACTTCGACAGTCCGCTGATCTCCATGATTGGCGTGGTGTTCATGCTCATCGCCGGCATCAACTTCGCCATGCACTTCGTCGCCTGGCGCAGGCGCTCACTGCGCCACTATCTTCAGGATACGGAGGTGTGCTGGTTCCTGGGGATTCTGGCAACACTGTCGACAGTGGTTGCCATCACCCTGTTTATCACCGGGGCGGCCGGGGGTGCCGGTGATACCGTGCATCACTCGATTTTCCAGAGCGTGTCCATCGCCACCACGGCCGGCTTTGCCAGTACGGATTTCGCCAGCTGGCCGGTATTCCTGCCAGTCCTGCTGGTGATGAGCGCGTTCATCGGCGGTTGTGCCACGTCCACCGCCGGCGGCATCAAGGTGGTGCGCTTTGTCCTGCTGCTCAAACAGGGGCACCGCGAAGTGATCCGGCTCATCCATCCCCAGGCGCAGGTGCTGGTGAAAATGGGCAAGCGCGCGGTGGATGAGCGCGTGATCAACGCGGTCTGGGGCTTCTTTGCCGCCTACATTGCGTTGTTTGCGGTGATGATGCTGGTGCTCATGGGGACCGGCCTGGACCAGGTCACAGCCTTCTCCGCGGTCGCCGCCACGATCACCAATCTGGGCCCCGGTCTCGGCGAAGTGGCTAGCCACTTCGGTGGTATCAACCCGGTGGCCAAGTGGGTGCTGATGGTGGCCATGCTCCTGGGGCGGCTGGAAGTGTTCACGTTGCTGGTGCTGTTCACGCCCGCGTTCTGGCGCCGGTAACCGGTTCGGCTCGACGGGCGCCGGGTCTCGCCCGCATGACGGGGGAAGGCCGCAGCGCCTGTCCCTACCGCTCGATAACGGGAGATGCAACCGATGCTCGAACGCCTGGAGAAGATGCTGGCATCCGGCCAGGACTCCCCGATGCTGCGCCTGTCCCTGGGCCAGGGCTATCTCAAGGAGGGCGATGCCGAGACGGCCGTGACCCACCTGCGCCAGGCGGTGGCCCAGCAGTCCGACTACTCGGCTGCCTGGAAGGCGCTGGGCCAGGCCCTGGCGACAGCGGGCCACGTCGAGGCGGCGCGTGAGGCGTACGACGACGGCATCCGGATCGCCCGTGACCGTGGCGATTTGCAGGCAGCCAAGGAGATGGAAGTGTTTCGCAAGCGCCTGGACAAGCAGGCTTCCCGCTGAACCAGTTGTGTCAGGCGTACGGTTGCGCTTGTCCCGGCGGTGCCGGCCGGAAACGGCGGTAGGTCCACTGGTACTGCGCCGGTGCCCGCCGCACGCACGCCTCCACGCCGGCATTCAGCGCCGCTGCTGCGCGGTCCGGGTCACCGGCGTCGATGCCCTCCGGGGCGGGGATGACATGCAGCCGGAAACCCCGGCCCCAGGGCAGACGCTCCATGAACGTGAACAGCACCGGTGCTCCGGTCTTGTGGGCCATCTGCGAGAGCAACCCCATGGTTCGCGCGGGTACGCCGAAAAACGGGGCGAAGACACCGCTGTCCCGGGGTGCCTGGTCCGGCAGAATGCCCACCAGGCCGCCCTGGCGCAGGGCTCGATACAGCTGGCGGATGCCCGCCGGTGTCGCCGGCAACGAGCGCGCGCCCGTGTGTTCGCGAGCCGCCAGCAGTATTGGCTCCAGGGCCGGATCCCGGGGCGGCCGGTAGAGATTGTGGACCCGGAAGCGCCGGTTCACGTAGAGGCTGACCAGCTCCCAGTTACCCAGGTGCGGCCCGGCGAGCAGCAGGCCGCGATCCGTCGGCCAGTGCGCGGCCAGGGTATCCAGGGCCTCCGGGTTGACCACCAATCGCTGCAGCCGCCGGTCATCCGCCTGCCAGATGATCCCGGTTTCCAGGACCTGCTTGCCGAGCTCCCGGAAACTCGCGGCAAGCAGCAGGAACCGTCGCAGCGCCCCCGCTTCCGGGAAGCACAGCCGCAGGTTGGTGCGGGCAACCCGTCGCGGCCGGCTGGGGATCAGCAGGGCCACGCCCCCGACCACCGTGCCCAGGGCGTGGGCCACCGGCAGCGGCAGCCGGCCGGCAATGGCCAGGACGGCTCGAATGACCTTGACGCGCGACAACGATTCCCCCGGGTGATGGCGTCGGACCGGTATGGCCCTGCTATGCTCAAGGGGCGCAGTGTAGCGCGTGTCGGCTCGGCGTGGAGAACGCCGTCGGCAGGCCTCTGACGCGGAATCAGATCAACAATCGGGAGGAGCCGTCATGGACTGGAACAAGCAGATGGAAGAAATGATGAACGCCTGGACCGAGACCCAGCGGCGCATGTGGGATAACTGGCTGCAGACCATCAAGCAGTTCAGCGAGCAGATGCCGGACGCGGCCAATCCGCAGCAGGACCACAAGGCGCAGCTGGAAGCCTGGGAGCAGTCCGTGCGCCAGGCCCTGGAGGCCCAGAACCAGTGGGCCCGCCGCTGGACCGAGCAGACGGGCGGCCAGCCGCCGGAAGGCATGGAGCAGTGGGTTAACCAGATGCAGGACATGATGAAGGGCTGGACCGAAGCCCAGAAGGAACTCTGGGACGCCTGGTTCAGCAGCGTCCAGCAAATGGATCCGAACAAGGCCAGTGGTCAGTGGGAAAAGGAGACGCGCCAGGTCCTGGAAGCATGGGAGCAAGCGGCCCAGCGCGCCCAGGAGACCATGCTTGAATGGTCCAAGAGCGTGCCCGGTGCCCAGGGCGCGGGCGCCAGTGGCAAGGGTTCCGGCAAGAGCAGTGGCAAGAGCAGCTCATCCACGCGGAAATAGCCGCCTGAACCCTGCCCTGTGGCTGACGCGATGCTGGAAAAGGGTAGGAGGCCCTTTTTCAGCGTGACGCATTGGGCTCAAGCCCATCAGCGGCCTCGCCATCCCTGCGTAGACGTTCTGGTTCACCTAAAAAGAAAAACCGGCACATCCCATGTGCCGGTTGGCAGGTACGCTCAGCTGAAGGTGCTATGCGCAATCGCCGTCCTGGCGAGGGCCGACTCCCGTTCCGGCGCTTGCGCACCCCCTGTTGGTGTTATTATTTCCGCTCCGTCCGTGGCCGCTTTCCGTAGCTGCCGGACTGCTTCCCTGCGACTGCGTGTTCACTGTGCCACATTCAACTCCGACACCAAGTCGGCAATTGACGACACTTCGTGTAGGAATTGTCTGACATGGAGCGACGCCCGATTGAGGTGCCTGCATGATCGGTTTGCTCCAGCGCGTCCGCAATGCGCAGGTGGAGAGCGAGGGCGAGCACCTGGCCGCCATCGGCCCCGGCCTGCTGGTGCTTGTAGGCGTTCAGCGACACGACGGCGCCCGCGAGCGCGACCGGCTTCTGGAGCGGCTGCTGGCCTACCGGGTGTTCCCGGATGACAACGGCCGCATGAACCACTCCTTGGCGGATACCGGCGGCGGCTTGTTGCTGGGGCCGCAGTTCACGCTGGCGGCCGACACCCGCAAGGGCAATCGCCCGGGTTTCGGCGGCGCCGCCGAGCCGGAGCACGGGGCCGCCCTGTTCGCCGAACTGCTGGCCGCCGCCGAAAGGGCCCATAAGCCGGTTGCAGCAGGGCGCTTCGGTGCCGATATGCAGGTGGCGCTGATCAATGACGGGCCGGTGACCTTCTGGCTGGAAGCCCCACCCCGCTAGCGCCTGGGCATCGGCTTTGGCTGAGTGCTCATGGCCTGTCCTGCGGCTGTGCTATGATCCACCCCGTTTTCGGGGCAATCCGGGCAGCGACCCCATGGCCGAGCGACAAGCCACCGTCGAGCGCAACACCCTTGAAACCCGCGTGCGCGTGCAACTGAACCTGGACGGCCAGGGCAGCAGCGACGTGCGCGTGGGCGTGCCGTTTCTGGAGCACATGCTGGATCAGGTGGCGCGTCACGCGCTGCTGGACCTGACCATTAACGCCGATGGCGACACCCATATCGACGACCACCACACCGTCGAGGACGTGGGCATCGCCCTGGGCCAGGCACTGAGCCAGGCCGTGGGCGACAAGCGCGGCATTCGCCGGTTCGGGCACGCCTACTGCCCGCTGGATGAGGCTTTGTCCCGGGCGGTGCTGGATTTCTCCGGGCGTCCGGGCCTGGAGTTCCATGTCGCGTTTCCCCGTGACCGCGTGGGCGGCTTTGACGTGGAGCTGGCGCCGGAGTTTTTCCGGGCAGTGGTCAACCACGCGTTCATCACGCTGCACGTCGACGGTATCCGTGGCAGCAATACCCACCACGTCCTGGAGACCGTGTTCAAGGCCTTCGGCCGTGCCCTGCGCATGGCGGCGGAGGCGGATCCGGGCTGCGGTGACGCGGTGCCGTCCACCAAGGGAGCGTTGTAAGTGGCCCGGATCGCGGTCATTGATTACGGCATGGGTAACCTGCGCTCGGTGGCGAAGGCCCTGGAGCACGTGGACGATCGGGCCCTGGTGCAGGTGACCAGTGATCCGGCGACCATCCGCGCCGCGGAGCGCGTCGTACTCCCGGGGGTGGGCGCAATCCGCGAGTGCATGGCGGAGTTGCAGCGCCTGGAGCTGGATGTCGTGATCCGCGAGGTGGCCCAGGACCGGCCGTTCCTGGCGGTGTGCATGGGCATGCAGGCGCTGCTCGCGGACAGCGAGGAAAACGAGGGTGTCCGGGCACTGGGTGTGTTTTCGGGTACGGTCCGCCACTTCGACAGCGGTTTCCGCGAAGCCGGCATCGCGCCGCCGGGGAAGGTGCCACACATGGGCTGGAACCGCGTGCGGCAGTGTCTTGATCACCCGCTTTGGGTCGGCATCGACGACGCCAGCTGGTTCTACTTCGTTCACAGCTATTACGTGCCGCTCCGTGACGACGAGCGAACGGCGGGTGTGACCGGATACGGCATCGACTTCAGTGCGGCCCTGGCCGAGGGCAACGTCTTTGCCACGCAGTTTCACCCGGAGAAGAGCCAGCACGCCGGGCTGGCCCTGTTAGCCAATTTCACCCGCTGGGACGGGACGCGATAATGCTGCTGATACCCGCAATCGACCTCAAGGACGGCCGTTGTGTTCGCCTGCGCCAGGGCAACATGGATGACGAGACGATCTTCTCCGAGGATCCGGTGGCCATGGCCGGCCGCTGGGTGGATGCCGGCTCCAAGCGCATCCATCTGGTGGATCTCGACGGCGCGGTCCAGGGCGTACCCGTGAATGCCGATCTCATCGGGCGCATCGCGGAGACCTACCCGGACATCGAGATCCAGGTTGGCGGTGGCATCCGCGACTTCGAGACCATCCAGACCTTTCTGGACGTGGGCGTGAGCTACGTCATCATCGGCACCCAGGCCGTGCGCACGCCGCATTTCGTGGATGACGCCTGCCTGGAGTTCCCCGGCCATATCATCGTCGGCCTGGATGCCCGCGACGGCCGTGTGGCCGTGGAGGGCTGGGCCGAGACCTCGGATCACAGCGCCGTGAGCATGGGCCAGCGCTTCGAGGATGCCGGTGTCGAGGCCCTGGTGTTCACGGACATCGGCCGCGACGGCATGATGCGGGGGGTCAATACCGGCGCCACCCGGGAGCTCGCGCGCAGCGTCAACATCCCCGTGATCGCCTCCGGTGGCGTCACGACCATCGACGACGTGCGCGATCTGTGCGCGGCGGCTGATGACGGTGTCAGCGGCGCCATTATCGGGCGGGCCCTGTACGAAGGGCGTCTCGACCTGCACGAGGCCCAGGCCGTGGTGGCGGAGTGCACGGCTGGAGGCGCGTCTTGAGCCTGGCCAAGCGCATCATTCCCTGCCTGGACGTGGATGCCGGGCGCGTGGTCAAGGGCGTGCGCTTTGTGGACATCCGCGATGCCGGTGACCCGGTGGAAATCGCCCGGCGCTACGACCGCGCCGGCGCCGACGAGATCACCTTCCTGGACATCACCGCCAGCGCCGACGAGCGCGAGACCATCGTCCAGGTGGTCGAACAGGTGGCCGCCGAGGTGTTCATGCCCCTGACCGTGGGCGGCGGCATCCGGACGCCGGCGGATGTCCGCCACATGCTCAATGCCGGCGCGGACAAGGTGGCCATCAACACCGCGGCCATCCACAATCCCGAGCTGGTCAGCGAGGCAGCCGGGCGTTTCGGCTCGCAATGCATTGTCGTGGCCGTGGACGCCAAGCGCGTCAGCGCGCCCGGCGAGACGCCCCGGTGGGAGGTGTTCACCCACGGCGGCCGGCGCGAGACCGGTCTCGACGCCGTTGACTGGGCGCGGCGCATGGCGGCGGCCGGCGCCGGCGAGATCCTGCTCACCAGCATGGACCGGGACGGCACCCGCGAGGGCTTCGACACCGAGCTCACGCGCGCGGTCAGCGACGCGGTCACGGTGCCGGTGATTGCCTCCGGTGGTGTCGGCGGCCTCCAGGACTTGGTGGACGGCGTGGTCGCGGGTGGCGCGGACGCGGTTCTGGCGGCGAGCATCTTTCACTTCGGCGAGCACACCATCGCCGAGGCCAAGGCCTTCATGGCCGCCCAGGGGGTGGCTGTGCGGCAACTGGACGAGACGGCGTCATGAAGAGTGAGGTTGATGACACGTGGCTGGACGCCCTGGCCTGGGGCGAGAGCGGCCTGTTGCCGGCGGTGGCCCAGGATGCCGACTCCGGCGAGGTGCTCATGCTGGCGTGGATGAATCGCGACGCCCTGGCGGCCACGGTGGCCGGTGGCGAGGCTGTTTACTGGTCACGCTCGCGGGCGTGCTTCTGGCGCAAGGGCGAGACCTCCGGCCACACCCAGGCGGTACGGGAGGTGCGCCTGGATTGCGACGGCGATACCATCCTGCTGCGCGTGGATCAGCGCGGCGGGATTGCCTGCCACACCGGCCGGCCGAGCTGCTTTTTCCGGCGTCTTGTGAATGGCGCCTGGGAGGAAGCTGCCCCCGTCACCGCCATCAGCGAGGAGCCTGACCGTGGCGAGTGAACCCAGCGACAGCGTGCTTCAGGCCGTGCACGAGGTCCTCGAGGCGCGCAAGCATGCCGCCCCGGACAGTTCCTACGTCGCCGGTCTCTATGCCAAGGGCCTCGACGCCATGCTCAAAAAGATCGGCGAAGAGGCCACCGAGACGGTGATGGCGGCCAAGGACGGTGACCGCGAGAAGCTCGTTTATGAGATGGCCGATCTGTGGTTTCATAGTCTCGTGCTGCTGGCCGATCAAGGGCTCGGTCCTGAGGACGTGCTCGCCGAGCTTCGGCGGCGCTTCGGGCTTTCCGGACTGGACGAAAAAGCGTCCCGTCCCAACTGATTCAGTCACGGTTGCTGGCCGTGCGGGAGAGGCAACATGGGTATTGGTGGCATCAGCGTCGGCTCGCTTCTGGTCATTCTGCTCATCGTGCTGCTGCTGTTCGGCACCAAGAAGCTGCGCAACGTCGGCACCGATCTCGGCTCCGCCATCAAGGGGTTCCGCGGGGCCATGAAGGACGGCGAGGAAGGCCCGGCAGCCGATGCCAGTGACAAGCCCGACAGTGAGCCGGCGCAGCTCCGGCAGTCCGGTGAGCCCGACCAGGAGACGCCCGCTGGCGATGCCACGGACGACAAGCGCCCGCGCCAGTCCGGCGATCACACGTCCTGAGTCGTGATCGCCGGGATCATTCCCGTTTGCGGGCCGGCAGACGGGATTCCCGTATGGACGTCCAAGCCGGGTAGCCGTCCGGCCCGCGCGCGACGGTGCCGACCGCCTCAGCCGGGATAGCGTGCCACGCCATGTTCGATTTCAGCTTTACGGAACTACTCCTGATCCTGGTGGTGGCACTCGTGGTCATCGGCCCGGAGCGGCTGCCGCGTGTCGCGCGCACCATGGGCTACTGGGTGGGCCGTGCACGCGCGGTGTTCAACTCGGTGAAAAAGGATGTCGAGCGCGAGGCGCGGCTGGACGAGCTCAAGGACGCTGAGCGGGATTTCCGGCGTGCGGAGCGTGAGTTCCGCCGCGATCTGGACCCGGGCCTGAACGAAGACGCCACCAAGCCCCCGGGTCAGGGCCGGCGCGGCAGCGGCGCATCACCGCGGCGCTCCATTGCTGACGATAGTGAGCCGGCGGGCGGTCGCACGGATGCGGATGGCAGTGACCCGACCAACGACAGGCGCGGGGACGATGGCAATACCTGAGTTCGACGAGGACCGCCCGTTCCTGAGTCACCTGCTGGAGCTGCGCACGCGGCTCATGCGTGCTGTCATCGTCATCCTGGTGGCGTTCGGGTGTATCTACCCGTTCTACGATCACCTGTTCACCTTCGTCGCCGAGCCCCTGCGCCGCGTCCTGCCGGAGGGCGAGCTCCTGGCGGTGGGTGTGGCCTCGCCGTTTCTCATCCCCATGAAACTCTCCCTGGTGGCGGCGCTGTTCGTGACCATGCCGTTCCTGCTCTATCAGCTCTGGGCGTTCGTTGCGCCGGGGCTCTACCGCCACGAGCGGGGGCTGGTGTGGCCGCTGATGATCGCCAGCACTTTCCTGTTCTTCATGGGCGTGCTGTTCGCGTACTTCGTGGTTCTGCCGCTGGTGTTCCCGTTCTTCGCCGGGGTCACGCCCATCGGGGTCAATTACCAGCCGGATATCAGCGAATACCTGAGTTTCGTGCTCACCATGCTGGTGGTATTCGGGTTCGCCTTCGAGGTGCCCATTGCCACCATGCTCCTGGTGCGTACCGGTGCCACCACGCGCGCCGATCTGGCCGCCAAGCGGCCCTACGTCATTGTCGGCGCATTCGCCGGCGGGATGCTGTTGACGCCGCCGGATATCATCTCCCAGGTCATGCTGGCCATTCCGGTGTGGCTGCTCTTCGAACTGGGCCTGTGGCTGTCGCGCTGGTACGGCATCCGGGCGCCTGAGGAGTCGCCTGACGCCGACGGGTAGTCGGCAAGAACGCACGGCGCCCGCAGTCGGTGCGGATCCTGGTGCCGGCGCACGCGCTTGACGACAGGCGTGGCTCCCCGGCAGGCCGCGTGACGCTGCGGTGGCTGTTTCCGTTCTGCCCCGTCAGGCCCGGTGCCGATCCACTCCCGCCGTGCCATCCTTGAGAACCCGATAGGCGAAGTGGTCGTAGAGTCGGGCCTGCTCCAGTACGCGGACGAGTTCAACGTGGAGCACGAGCTCACCCAGGTTCAGGGCCAGCCGGCTGCCGCGGTCGTAAACATTGGCCGGAGTGATGAGCGTGGCCTGGCCACTGGTGGGATCGACCCGCGGCGTGATCAGGGTGCGCAGGTAGGACGAGCCCTTGCCGGGACCGCTGATGGCCTTGGAGGCGGCCCCGAAGGCGCTGTCCGCCAGGTGGGCAATGCCCATCTCCAGGCCGCGCTCCGGGCGTGTGCGCAGCCACTGAATGGTGGCCAGGCCCCAGCTCTCGGGGTTGTCGGCTTGTTGCGGTTCGGCAAACGCCACGATTTCGCCCACGCGGGTCTGAATGGGACAGTCCCGCGCCAGGAACAGCGCCATGCCGCCCTCGCTGACGTTCTTGCGGCT
>JAWOFB010000027.1:0-9689 GCA_046482445.1 Ectothiorhodospiraceae bacterium
ACCGAAAAGCGCCAGTGCCACACCGCCAGCCACACCCGCCGCGAGTGCGGCACCGCGGTCCATCATGGCGAAGAATCGGCGCAGATTGCCCCGCTGCCGTGCGCCGGAGGTGGTACTCGGCCCAACGGCGGCACTGCTGGCGGCATCCGGTTGGAGTTCGCGTGAAGAACTCATGACACCCCTATCCCTGGCCCGGGACCGAAGCCTGCCATCACGTCGCGCCGGCTCAAGGCAGAAAAGCCAAGTGGCTCCAGCGCCCGAACCGACGCAAACACCCGAGCGGAGCCACGCCCGGTCGGGCCGTTTTCAGTCCCTTGGTTCCCTGTCCGGGCCCCCGTGCGCCAATCCGGGAACCTCTCTGCGTTGTGGCTGCATCCACCCGAGACAATCGCCTAGTTGCGGTGGCGTGCCTGTAGTTTGAGACGCAGTGCGTTGAGCTTGATAAAGCCCTCGGCATCTTTCTGGTCGTACGCGCCGGCGTCATCCTCGAACGTGGCGATGCGGGCATCGAACAGGCTGTCCGTCTCGGACTTGCGCCCGACAACGGCGACACTGCCCTTGTAGAGCTTCAGCCGTACCACGCCGTTGACCACATGCTGAGTCTGGTCGATGGCGGCCTGCAATGCCTCGCGCTCGGGGCTGAACCAGTAGCCGTTGTAGATCAGTGTAGCGTACCGGGGCATGAACTCGTCCTTGAGGTGAGCCGCCTCTCGATCCAGCGTGATGGACTCCATGGCGCGGTGCGCGCGCAGCAGGATGGTGCCGCCGGGTGTTTCGTAGCAGCCGCGGGACTTGATGCCCACGTAGCGGTTCTCGACGATGTCCAGTCGGCCAATGCCGTGTTCGCCGCCCAGGGTGTTCAGCCGCGAGAGGATCTGCGCGGGTGTCATGGCCTCACCGTCGATGGCCGTGCAGTCACCGCCGGTGAACGTGAGCTCCACGTACTGCGGCCGGTCCGGCGCCTGCTCCGGCGCCACGGACCACAGCCACATGGCCTCCTCGGGCTCACTCCAGGGATCCTCCAGAACGCCGCCTTCGTAGGAGATGTGCAACAGGTTGGCATCCATGGAATACGGCGAGCCGCCCTCCTGCTTGCCCTCAATGGGAATCCCCTTGGCTTCCGCGTAGGCGAGCAGGCGTTCCCGCGAGAGCAGATCCCACTCGCGCCAGGGGGCAATCACCCGGATCCCCGGCTCCAGGCCGTAGTACCCCAGCTCGAAGCGCACCTGGTCATTCCCCTTGCCGGTGGCCCCGTGGGCGACGGCATCGGCCCCGGTCTCCCGGGCAATCTCCACCTGGCGCTTGGCGATCAGCGGTCGCGCGATGGAGGTGCCCAGCAGGTACTCGCCCTCGTAAATGGCGTTGGCCCGGAACATGGGGAAGACGAAGTCGCGGGCGAACTCTTCGCGCAGATCATCCACGTAGATGGCGCTCACGCCGGCCTGTTCCGCCTTGCGCCGCGCCGGCTCCAGCTCCTCGCCCTGACCCAGGTCGGCCGTAAAGGTGACCACCTCGCAGTCGTAGGTATCGCGCAGCCACTCCAGAATGACCGATGTATCCAGCCCGCCGGAGTAGGCGAGCACCACCTTGTTGACATGACTCATGGACCGCTCCCGTGCATGATCGCTGTTCCGGCGGCGCGTTCTACGCCCCGCCGACTGTGGCGCAATGATCCGGTGTGACATCGATCAGTGCAAGGGCGCCACCGGCAGCGCAGCAAGCCTTACGTTGACTGCAACGGCCTGGCTTCACGCACCGAAAGGTTAGTACACTCGCGCTCTTCACGAGGCAACACCACCGCGCACTCATGGATCGCATCACTTTGACCCGGCCGGACGACTGGCACCTGCATCTGCGCGATGGGGCTGTCATCGCCGACGCGGTGGCGTTCTCGGCGGCCCGCTTCCAGCGGGCGATCATCATGCCCAACCTCCAGCCACCGGTCACCACGGTGGCTCAGGCCAGGGCCTATCGCGAGCGCATTGTCGCGGCGCTGCCCGCAGGCAGCAGCTTCCAGCCGCTGATGACGCTGTATCTCACCGACAACACGTCTCCGGAGACCATCCAGGAAGCGGCGGCGAGCGGCCTGATCCACGCCGTCAAGCTCTACCCGGCGGGTGCGACGACCAATTCGGATGCCGGCGTAACGGACCTCGCGCACTGCGATGACACCCTGGCGGCCATGGCCGAGGTGCAGCTGCCGTTGCTGGTCCACGGCGAGGTGACGCGCGACGGCGTCGACATCTTCGACCGCGAGCACCGTTTCCTGGAAGAGCGCCTGGAGCCGCTCATCCAGCGTCATGCCACGCTGCGCGTGGTGTGTGAACACATCACCACGCGCACGGCCGTGGAGTTCGTGCGCCAGGCCCGTGACGGTGTCGCGGCGACGATCACACCGCAGCACCTGCTGTTCAACCGCAACCACCTTCTGGTTGGCGGGATCCGCCCGCACTATTACTGCCTGCCGGTGCTCAAGCGGGAGTCGGACCGCCAGGCGCTGGTCGCCGCGGCGACCTCCGGAAACCCCCGTTTCTTCCTGGGCACCGACAGCGCACCGCACCCGCGTACGGCCAAGGAGACGGCCTGTGGCTGCGCCGGCTGCTTCAGTGCCCCGGCAGCAGTGGAATTGTACGCGGAAGTCTTCGACCAGGCCGGCTGCCTGGATCGTCTGGAGGGCTTCGCAAGCCACTTCGGGGCGGATTTCTACCGCCTCCCGCGCAACAGCGAGCGCATCACACTGACACGGGCAAGCTGGCCGTTGCCCACAGCGTACCCGTACGGCGACGACCGGATTGTTCCCCTGCGGGCCGGAACCGAGCTGGCCTGGCGACTCGCCGAGACGTGACAAACCCTCCTGTAGAGGCCCGGACGCAATGATGACGGATGACGACACCACCGCCGCGGATCAGGCCCCGGCCATGGCCCGGCGCTTTCGCAGCTATCTGCCGGTGGTGGTGGACGTGGAGACCGGCGGCCTGAATGCAGCCACGGACGCCTTGCTGCAACTCGCCGCGGTGATCGTGCGCATGGGCGACGACGGACTGCTCTATCGGGCAGAGACCTACTCGCTCCACGTGCGCCCGTTCGAAGGCGCCCGGATCGACCCCAAGTCCCTGGAGATCAACGGCATTGACCCGGATCACCCGCTGCGCATCGCCTACGGTGAGCAGGACGCACTGGGCCGGATTTTCAAGCCCATTCGCCAGGAGGTCCGCGACACGGGCTGCACCCGGGCCATTCTGGTGGGCCACAACGCCACCTTTGACCTGAACTTTCTCAATGCGGCGGTGGAACGCTGTGGCATCCGCCGCAACCCCTTTCACCCGTTCGGCAGTTTCGACACCGCCACCCTGGCGGGGCTTGCCTTCGGCCAAACGGTCCTGGCCAAAGCGCTGCGCACCGCGGGTCTGGGCTGGGACGGCAACGAGGCCCACTCGGCGGTCTACGACGCCGAGAAGACGGCAGACCTGTTCTGCGAGATCGTCAACCGCTGGGACCGCCACATCGGTATTCCGGGGCCGGGCGCCTGATTCCGGCGCACCCACCACGGGCACTCACAAAAAACCCCGCCATGGGCGGGGTTTTGATCAGGACAGTAAGCGCCTGCTTACTTGGCCGCGGCGTAGCGCTTGGCGACCTCGTCCCAGTTGACGATGTTCCAGAAGGCGGAGACGTAATCCGGACGCCGGTTCTGGTAGGACAGATAGTAGGCGTGCTCCCAGACATCCAGGCCGAGGATCGGAGTACCCGGGGTCTCGGCGATGTCTTCCATAACCGGCGTATCCTGGTTCGGCGTGTGGGTCACCTGCAGCTGCCCCTTGCCGTCCACGATGAGCCACGCCCAGCCGGAGCCAAACCGCCCCAGAGCCGCGTTGGTGAATTCTTCCTTGAACGCGTCGAAACTGCCGAACGCGCTCTTGATGGCATCCGCCAGATCGCCGCTGGGCTCACCGCCGCCTTTGGGACTCATCACCTGCCAGAACAGCGTGTGATTGGCGTGGCCACCACCGTTGTTGCGCACCGGGGTCTGGATATCCGCCGGCAGATCCTTGATGCGGCGAATCAGATCATTCACCGGCTTGGCGGCCAGGTCCGGATGATTCTCCAGCGCCGCATTCAACTTGGTCACGTAGGTGTTGTGGTGCTTGCCATGGTGGATTTCCATGGTTTTAGCGTCGATGTGCGGCTCCAGCGCATCGTGTGCGTAGGGGAGCTCGGGGAGTTCATGCGCCATGTTGTGCCTCCTTTTTTACAGTTTTCCGGCGATCGCGGCCGACAACCGCGATGCCTCGACCGGCCAACGGCCCGTGGCGTGTGCGGATGCGGCTTCCGGCGCCGCGCAACCCGATCCAGTCGTTCGACCTGCGGGCCATGGGTCGTGTTTTCAACCGTAGCGTGTACGAAAAACCCCGGCTTGGCCGGGGTGCGTTGGAATCGCGCTACGTGGTGGCTCAGGCGCCGCTGTCCTGCGTGGCGCCGGTATCCTTGACCATCTGTTCCAGTTCGCCGCTTTCGTACATCTCGAGAATGATGTCGCAGCCACCCACCAGCTCGCCGTTGACGTACAGCTGCGGGATGGTCGGCCAGTTACCGAAGTCCTTGATCCCCTGGCGAATACGCTCGTCCTCAAGGACATTGACGTAGGCAAAATCCGCGTCGCAACCGGCCAGGGCCTGGGATGCCTTCATGGAGAACCCGCACTGGGGGAACTGTGGCGTTCCCTTCATGAACAGGATCACCGAGTGGCTGTCGACCTGCTGTTTGATCGCCTGCTGCACTTCATCCATTGCTCGACCTCGTTGGTGTTGATTCCGGCCGCCGCGAGCCAGCCGGCGGATTGGTGTCAGGACATGGCCCGGCTGACGCCAACCGGGTAATCATGTACGCAGTATACCCATTGCGAGCCGGTGAGAAAACGCAGTGCACCGCCGACCATCGCTCCGGCCAATGGCCCACCAGGGATGGCAGTAGACACGTGCGCTTCGCACACGCACGCTCCCGACCGCGCAGGTGTCGCATTGATGAACCAGCGCCCGGCCATCAATCCGCGGTTTCTCTTGCCCCCGGGGTGGCCCGTTTCTATAATCAGCAACTCTGGCAGCTTCCGTCAGGAGTCGCGGCAGCGATTCCCTCGGCGCTGCCTTTTTGTTTTTGCGAGTGCCCGTCATGCCGCATCCGCTCATGCAAACCTACAACCGGCTGCCGGTCGCCTTTCACCACGGCGCGGGTGCCTGGCTGTGGGACGACCAGGGCCATGCCTACCTGGACGCGCTCAGCGGCATCGCGGTCTGCGGCCTCGGCCACGCCCACCCGGACGTCACGGCCGCGCTTTGCGAGCAAGCGGGTACGCTCGTCCACACGTCCAACCTCTACGGCGTCCCGCTCCAGGAACAGCTGGCGACGGCACTGGGTGAGCGCACGGGCATGACGGCGGCATTCTTCTGCAACTCCGGGGCGGAAGCGAACGAGGCCGCGATCAAGCTGGCGCGGCGTTATGCCAGCCGCCAGGGCATCGAGCACCCGAGCATTGTAGTCATGGACAATGCCTTCCACGGCCGCACGGTCGCTGCCCTGGCGGCCACGGGGAACGCGGCGGCGCAGGAGGGTTTCGCGCCCTTGCCCGGGGGCTTCGAACGAATCCCGTACGATGATCTGGACGCCCTGGATGCCCTCGCCGGGCGGCGCGACATCGCCGCCGTGCTGGTCGAGCCCATCCAGGGCGAAGGCGGCATCCGCACGCCGTCACCCGGTTATCTCCAGGGCCTGCGCGCGCGCTGCGACGCCAACGGCTGGCTGCTCATGGCCGACGAGGTCCAGACGGGGGTCGGCCGCACCGGCCGCTGGCTCGCCTGTCAGCACGAGTCCGTGCAGCCCGACGTGGTCACCCTGGCGAAGGCCCTGGGTAACGGCGTGCCCATCGGGGCCTGCCTGGCGCAGGGAACCGCCGCCGAGGTGCTGGGCCCCGGCAGCCACGGCTCGACATTCGGCGGCAACCCGCTGGCCGCCCGGGCGGCCCTGGCCGTCGTCAACAGCCTCGACCGGGACGGACTGATCGAGCGCGCGGGCGCTCTCGGGGAGCGCATGCTGGCGGGCTTTCGTTCCGCCCTGGCCGACGAGCCCGGCGTGGTGTCGATTCGCGGTCGCGGGCTCATGCTCGGCATCGAACTGGATCGTCCATGCGGGGATCTGGTGCGTCAGGCCCTGGATCAGAAGCTGCTGATCAATGTCACCGCCGGCTCGGTTGTCCGGCCCCTGCCACCGCTTGTTCTCACGGACGCCGAGGCGGACCGGGTGGTCGACCAGGTGGTCCCGCTCATCCGCGCCGCCGTGCGCGAGGCGAGGTAAAGACCATGGCAACGCCGCATTTCCTGACACTGTTTGACGCCACCACCGAGCAACTGGAGCAGATCCTGCGACGAGCGGAGGAGCTCAAAGCCCTTCACGCCCGGGGCGAGTGCCACGAGCCCCTGCGCGGGAAAGTCCTGGCCATGTTGTTCGAGAAGTCTTCGACCCGGACCCGGGTGTCCTTCGAGGCGGGCATGGATCAGCTCGGAGGCAGCGCCATCTTCCTCAGCCCGCAGGACAGCCAGCTGGGGCGCGGTGAACCCATCGAGGATACTGCCCGCGTGCTGTCGCGCATGGTGGACGCCATCATGGTGCGCACCTTTGCCCACGAGAGCCTGGAGCGCTTCGCCGCCTACTCGCAGGTGCCGGTGATCAACGGGCTCTCGGACAGCTTCCACCCCTGCCAGGTCCTCGCCGACATGCAGACCTTCCGCGAGTACCGGGGCGCCATCCGGAACCGAACGGTGGCCTGGATCGGCGACGGCAACAACATGTGCCATTCGTACATCAACGCCGCGGAGCGCTTCGGTTTCCACCTGCGTATCGGCTGCCCCGAGGGCTTCGACCCGGACCCAGCGTACCTGGCGGCGGCCGGGGACCAGGTCAGCATTCATCGCGATCCGGCAGACGCCGTCGCGGGAGCGGCACTGATTGTCACGGATGTGTGGGCCAGCATGGGTCAGGAGGCGGAGCAGAGCCACCGCGAGCAGGCCTTCGCTCCCTACCGCGTCACGGCTGATTTGATGGCAAGAGCGGCCGAGGATGCGCTCTTCATGCATTGCCTGCCCGCGCACCGCGGCGAGGAGGTGGATGGGGAGGTCATCGACGGGCCGCAGTCGGTGGTCTGGGAGGAAGCGGGGAATCGCCTGCACGCGCAGAAAGCTCTGCTGGAGTGGCTCCTTCTGCATCCCGAAACGGGGGCTCCGGGCGCGGCCGAACCCGCCTGACAATGGCCAGGCACCCGGGCCGCGCACTCCAGGTCTTCCGGGTCTTCCTGCTGCTGGGACTCGGATCGTTCGGCGGCCCGGTGGCGCACCTGGGCTATTACCGCCAGGCCCTGGTTGCCGAGCGCCACTGGCTCAGCGATGCCGAGTACGCACAGATCGTGGCCCTGTGCCAGTTCCTGCCGGGACCCAGCAGCAGCCAGATCGGCCAGGCGATCGGCCTTCTCCGCGCCGGGCTGCCCGGGATGTTCGCGGCCTGGCTGGGATTCACCCTGCCCTCCGCGGTATTGATGTTCGCCGCTGCCCTGACCGTGAGCCGCCTGGATACCGCGACCATCGCCGGTGCCGGATGGCTCCACGGGCTCAAACTGGCCGCCGTCGCGGTGGTCGCGCAGGCCGTGTTCCGCATGGCGCGAACACTGGCGCCGGATGCGGCCCGTCTAGCGATCACTGTGGCGGCTCTGGCCACGGCCGTCGTCTGGGCCAGTCCGGCTGGCCAGCTGGCGGCCCTGCTGCTGGGTGGTGCCCTCGCCTTCGCATTGCCCCTGGGCACCCGCGAGACCGCGGCCGCCAATGCCCTGCGCACGCCAGTGGGCCGTGGCACCGCACTGGTGGCGCTGGCACTGCTGATCGCCGGGTTGGTGTTGTTGCCGCTGCTGGCCTTGCTACGCCCGGACGGACTGGCCGCCATGGCCGATGGTGTCTACCGCGCGGGGACGCTGGTCTTCGGTGGTGGTCACGTGGTGCTGCCGTTACTGGAGCGGGAGGTCGCCGCGCCGGCAGGGCTTGACCACAGCACCTTCTTGGCCGGCTACGGGCTGGCCCAGGCGCTTCCCGGCCCGCTGTTCAGCTTCGCTGCCTTCCTGGGCGCCACCCTGCATCCCGGCGCACCGATGACGGGTGCGCTGATCGCCCTGGTTGCGATCTTCCTGCCGGGGTCGTTGCTACTGCTCGCCACCCTGCCCTGGTGGTCCCGGCTCAGCGGCATGGCCTCCGTGGCGCGGGCCGTCGCCGGCATCAATGCCGCCGTGGTCGGGCTGCTGGGTGCGATTCTGTGGGACCCGGTCATCCGCGTCGCCATTACCGGCGTGGCCGACGCGGCCATCGCCGCCGTCGCCCTGGCCGCTTTGATGGGGACACGAGCGCCGGTGTACCTGGTTGTCCCTGCCTGCGCCCTGGCAGGGTGGCTGTTGCTCTGACACACCACCTCTCCGGGCACAATCAGGCTTCCGCCTCTGCCGCCGCCTCATGCTGCCCGCTGCTGTTCCGGCCCCGATCACCTTCAGGCAATCCCAGGGCTGACGCCATAGCGGATCGACTGGCTGCCGCCAGCTCGCGGCGGAGCTGGCCTGCCACCGGGATGGCCCGGCAAACGTCGACATAGCAGTCGGTGCGCGGCTCGCCGGCTAGCCGCCAGACATGCCGCATCAGGGGTTCGTCGCGGACAAACGGCGCGGCCGCGCTGCGCTCACCGTTGGCATCCCGGTAGCGCAACGTCACCGGCTGTACGGTGGCATCGGTATCCAGGGCCGCCTGGAACAGGCGTGGCCGGAACGGCAGCAAACCCTCCCCGATACTCGTGGTGCCTTCCGGGAACAACACCACGTAGTGGCCTTCGCTCAAGCGCTCGGCCATGACGGCATTCGCCTGGGCCGACGCATTGCGCGCACCGCGATCGATATAGAGGGTTCCCAGGGCCGTCGCGGCCAGCCCGATCCCCGGCCACTTCCGGACCTCGGACTTGCTGACAAAGGAGACCGGCCATTGCCCGGCAATCACGAGGATATCCATCCACGAGAGGTGGTTACTCACCACCAGGGCCGGTGGGGGCGCCGGGGATGCA
This sequence comes from Ectothiorhodospiraceae bacterium, assembly GCA_046482445.1. Taxonomy (GTDB): domain Bacteria; phylum Pseudomonadota; class Gammaproteobacteria; order Nitrococcales; family Aquisalimonadaceae; genus Aquisalimonas. Next base: position 9,133 of record JAWOFB010000027.1, read on the forward strand.
CCCTGGCAGTGCAGGCGAACGCCGAGCAACCGCAGGACGCTGCGCGACCAGAAGACCTGCATGGACCGGGCGACCCCGTGGTGCAGCGCGTGCCCCCGCCAGCGGTCCCACGCCGCGGCCGCAACCACGACCACGACCCCGACGAGCACGTGGCTCACGACAACCGGCATGCGCAGGGCGCGACGGAGGAACCGCATGGCTTTCAAACCCGCAATCGGAAAAGCCGCTATTCTACGACAATAAGGTCCGATGGCGGAGGGCCGTGGAGCGGCGGCATGGCGATGCCGTGCGGTGGCGGGAATGGATCGCCGGGCAAGGGCCCGGTCGCAGGCCGGCCGTTCAGCCACTCGACGCGCTGCACCCAGCATTCCGGCGTTGTCGCCCCCCGACGCACACCCCGCATTGGTCCCCGCGGCTTGGCGTGACGACCGGGCCCCATCAACCGGACCCGTGTCGGGGCAGTGGGGGCTAGCGGGCCTCCCGCATGGAACGCAGGCTCGCGACCACGTTCTCCAGCGCCTTGTCGAAGAGCATGTTGTCGTCGAGCATGAGCAAGG
>JAWOFB010000069.1:0-2600 GCA_046482445.1 Ectothiorhodospiraceae bacterium
CACTACGGGCTCGAGAAGGTCAAGGAGCGGATCCTCGAATACCTGGCGGTGCAGAAGCGCGTGAAGAAGATCAAGGGCCCGATCCTGTGCCTGGTGGGCCCGCCCGGCGTGGGCAAGACGTCCCTGGGGCAGTCCATCGCGCGGGCGACCAACCGCAAGTTCGTGCGCATGTCGCTGGGCGGTGTTCGGGACGAAGCCGAGATCCGCGGCCATCGCCGCACCTACATCGGCTCGCTGCCGGGCAAGATCGTCCAGAACCTGTCCAAGGCGGGAACGCGCAACCCGCTCTTCCTGCTGGACGAGGTGGACAAGATGGCCATGGATTTCCGTGGCGACCCGGCCTCGGCCCTGCTCGAGGTCCTGGACCCCGAGCAGAACAGTACCTTCCAGGATCACTACCTGGAGGTGGACGTGGACCTGTCCGAGACGCTGTTCATCTGCACGGCGAACACCATGAACATCCCCGAGCCGCTGCTCGATCGCATGGAGGTGATTCGCCTGGCCGGGTACACGGAGCACGAGAAGATCAATATCGCGCAACGCTACCTCCTGCCCAAGCAGATGAAGGCCAACGGGCTCAAGCAACGGGAAATGGAGGTCAGCGAGAACGCCCTGCGGGATATTGTCCGGCATTACACGCGCGAGGCGGGTGTGCGCAACCTCGAACGCGAGGTCGCCAAGATCTGCCGCAAGGTGGTCAAGGAGCTGGTGGAGAAGCCGCGCGACCGCAAGGTCGTGGTCAACACCAAGAATCTGGACAAGTACCTCGGGGTGCGCCGGTATCGCTACGGGGTCGCCGAGGAGACAGACCAGATCGGGCATGTCACCGGGCTGGCCTGGACGGAGGTCGGTGGCGAACTGCTCAACATCGAGGCGGCCATCGTGCCCGGCAAGGGTCGGATGACGCCCACCGGCCAGCTCGGCGAGGTCATGAAGGAGTCGATTCACGCGGCGAGCACCGTGGTTCGCAGCCGGGCGCGCATGCTGGGGATCCAGCCGGATTTCTACCAGAATCACGATATGCACATTCACGTGCCGGAAGGGGCGATTCCCAAGGATGGCCCCAGTGCGGGCACGGGCATGTGCACGGCATTGGTCTCGGCACTGACCGGTATTCCGGTGAAGTCGTCCGTGGCCATGACCGGCGAGATCACGCTGCGGGGCGAAGTGCTGCCCATCGGCGGACTCAAAGAGAAGCTGCTCGCCGCGCACCGTGGTGGCATTCAGACGGTGGTCATCCCGGAAGAGAACCGCAAGGACCTCCAGGAGATCCCCAAGGACGTGGTTGGCAAGCTGGATGTCCGCCCGGTGCGCTGGATCGACGAGGTGCTGGAACTGGCTCTGGTCCGTACCCCGCAGCCGCTGCCCGAGGAAGAGGGCGATACGCCGGAGGCGGAGTCCGGGCAGGAAGGCACTCGCAGCGAGGACCGGCCCGGCAGCGTGCGGGCGCATTGACAGCCTTCGATGGCCGCTGCTAAAAACCGGCGCCAGTGTCAGTGGGCTCTCCGCAGGGGCAGGCGGAGCGCCCCCGGCGCTGGTTGGCCGGGTTTTGGCCCTTTCAGGGCGCCGGCGGACAAGGTAGAGTTGGGCCCTGCAGACGCAGCCATGCGGTCCACGTAGAACAAGACGAAGGGGATTGAGGATGAACAAATCGGAACTGGTCGAAGCGGTTGCGCAAGACGCGGACCTGTCCAAGGCTGCGGCGGCGCGCGCCGTTGACGCGATGCTGGATGCCGTCACCAGCGCCCTGAAGGAGAACGACTCCGTCAGCCTGGTTGGTTTCGGGACGTTCTCTGTACGCGAGCGGGCGCCCAGGTCTGGACGTAACCCCCGTACCGGTGCCACTATTCACATCCCGGCGACGAAGGTTCCGAGCTTCAAGGCTGGCAAGGCCCTGAAGGATGCGGTAAACTAGCGCCCGCTTTTTGGGGTGGTTAGCTCAGTTGGTAGAGCGTCGCCCTTACAAGGCGAAAGTCGGGGGTTCGATCCCCTCACCACCCACCATGTGGTGATTACAATTCGGAGCGGTACTTCAGCTGGTTAGAATGCCTGCCTGTCACGCCGAAGGTCGCGGGTTCAAGTCCCGTCCGCTCCGCCATATCTGTTTCGAAAGGCGCCCACCGAGGCGCCTTTCGTGTTCCGGGACCGGGTATAGCGCCCGCACAGAGGCGTCAGCCCCGGTTCCGGGGTCCGGCACCGCCCGGCCCGCCAGCGCCGTTTAGGGAGAGCCCATGCTGCAGGATATCCGTGATCGCGCATCGAAGTGGATCGTCTGGGTGGTCATCATCCTGATCGCATCCGCCTTCGCCATGTTCGGGTTGTCCAATTACATGGGGCAGGGCCAGCAGGAGCGGCGGGCCGTTGCGACCGTCGGGGATCAGGAGATCCGGCCGGCCGAAGTCAGCCAGGCCTACCGCAACCGGCGCCAGCAGCTCGAACAGAACTACGATGACGACCTGGAGATCGACGACGCCATGGAGGAGCGTCTGCGCCGGGATGTGCTCGACCGACTGATCGATCAGCGCCTGGTGCGGCAGTACCTCGAAGAACACGACATGACGCTGGGCAGCGAACAGCTCGCCGCCGTCATTCGCTCCATC
>JAWOFB010000129.1:0-3764 GCA_046482445.1 Ectothiorhodospiraceae bacterium
GGCCCGCGCAGGAAACCGTGGCCTCGGTCGGACGTCGATGCGCGAAACGTCTCGGCGGCCGCGTCGCTCTCCTCGGAAATGACCTCGGCGCCAGCACTCGCGGGTTCCGGGCGATCGCCCTCCCGCGCCTGCGGCTGCAACGCGCTGTAGCTACCGATCCACCATCGCTCCAGTACCAGCCCGCGATACGGGCGCGCCGCCGCCAATTTCCCCTCACCCGCATCGGACCACTGGACCGCCTCGCGCGTGATCGCGGGCGCGTCCGCCACCGCCATGCCGGGCTCGGGCGCCGCCAGTGCCTCCAGCCGATCCCGGAGTTCCCCTGGCGGGATCGTGTCCCCGCCGGCCAGTAGATAGCCCATGGCGCTGCGATCCAGATCCGTTCGATCCTTGCCTCCGCCCGAGCGTAGCGGGCCGATGCCCAGCCAGCAGGCATAACGCGCTCGCGTGGCGGCGACGTAAAGCAGACGCAGGTCCTCGGCAAGCCGTTCCCGGTCCGCCCGGTCAATCGCCAGGGCATCCGGCTCCAGCTCGATGTGGCGAGCGCCGTCCTTGCCGTGATAGCGCACAGGCGGCTTTTTGCCCTCCTCGGCGCGGAAGGTGCAGGCGAACGGCAGGAAGACCAGCGGGTATTCGAGCCCCTTGCTCTTGTGAACCGTAATCACCTGCACCCGGTCGGCATCGCTCTCCAGGCGCAGGATGCTGGTATCCGCCGGCTGCCCCTGACTGTTCACCTGCTCCTCCAGCCAGCGCACCAGCGCCGGTTCACCGTCCCGGCCCACGGCAGCATCCTGGCACAGCTCCGCCAGGTGCAGCAGATTGGTGAGTCGGCGCTCGTCGCCGGCGGCAAGCAGGCGCGCCGGGAGCTCGTGGTCGTGGATCAGCCGGCGCAGCATGGGGAGTACGCCCCGCCGTTGCCACAGGCGCTGGTAGTCGTGGAAGCGCTGCACGGCGGTCTCCCACTGGCGCTCGTCGCTGGCCAGGGCGTCGAGGCGGGCCCACGACAAGCCCAGGGTCGCCGTTGCCAGCGCGGCGCGGACCCGCTGCTCGCTGTCCGGGGCAGCACAGGCCCGCAGCCAGCGGAGCAGATCCAGGGCCTCGCCGGTGCGGAACACGCTCTCCTGGTCCGAGAGATACACGCTGCCCACACCCCGTTGCGCCAGGGCGCGCCGTATGGCGTCCGCTTCCTGGCGATCCCGCACGAGAACGGCCATGTCGCCGGACCGCAGGGCACGCCAGCCGTTGTCCCCGCGCAACCCGGCCGTGCCTTGGGCCGCGCCGTTGAGAAGCGCGGTCATGTAACTGGCCGTGCGGCCAGCCATGGCCGCGATGTAATCGGTTTTCGAGAGGCTGCTGTCGTCGCCTTCCGGCACCAGGTGCCACAGGGTCATGCCCGGTGGCTGGGCCCCGAGGATCTCCAGGGACTCGCCGGAGCCAGCGGCCTCGACGGGCTGGAACGGGATCCGCTCATCCAGCAGGAAGGCTGCCCCGGCGGTCTGCTCGCGGGAACTGAACAGGCGGTTGACGGCATTCACCAGATCCACCGCCGAGCGGTAATTGCGCGGCAAGGTGTAGGTCCCACCCGTCGCCTGGTCCTTGGCGTCCAGATAGGTGTAGATGTCGGCACCCCGGAAGCCGTAGATGGCCTGTTTGGGATCGCCGATCATGAACCAGCCGGTACCGGGTTGATCGGCATAGCAACGGGCGAAGATCCGGTACTGCACCGGATCGGTATCCTGGAACTCGTCGATCAGTGCCACCGGGTACTGGCGCCGGATGGTCTGCGCCAGGCGCTCGCCGCCGTCCGCCGCCAGGGCCTCGTCCAGCCGCGTGAGCATGTCCTGGAAGCCCATGACGCCGTGGCTGCGCTTGCTCGCATCCACCCGCGCACTGATCCAGCGGGCGGCGTGGACCAACACCGGCGGCCGCTCGGCGGGCAGCTGGTCACCGGGCTTCTCCAGCGCCGGCAGGGCTTGCCAGGCGTCGTGATTCGCCAGGGCATCGATCCCCGTGCCGTGCTGCCGCAGAGCTTCCGGGGTGAGATTCCGGAATGGTGTCGCCGTTAGCCCCGTGTTCACGGCCTCCGGGTCGTTTGCCCAGGCCTCGATGGCCCGCAGCCAGCGCTGGATATCACTGGCGCGGGACGGTTTGCCCCGCGGCAGCCGTTTTTCCGCCCAGGCCGCCTCGAACGCCTCCAGTAGCTCGGGCGCCCAGTGCCGCCAGGGCCGCTTGAGCTCGTCGAGAATGCGGCGGCGCTCGCTGGCCAACCGGCCCAGCAGCCGTGCCAGATCATCGTCCGCCGGTTCGGGGAGATCGCCGGCATCGTTGAGCAGCGGCCGCACGGCGTCCAAAAGATCCGTCGGCGTCGCGGCGACCGCGTTGTTGGATGCCGCCACGGCCCGGCACAGCACGCCGGCGGCCTCGCGATCCAGATCATGGCAGAAAGTGCGCCAGTAGTCCCGGGTGGCCTCCTCCAGCAGATGGGCCTCGTCCTGGGTCAGGGTCAGGTTGAACAGGCTGCCGGAATCAAAGGCGTGCTGGCGCAGCATCCGTTGACTGAAGCCGTGGATGGTGAAGACCGCGGCCTCGTCCATCCACTGGGCCGCCGTCTCCAGCCAGTCCGCCTGGGCGGCGTGGTCGGCGGGATCGTAATCCGCCAGCAGTTCGTTCAGGAAACGGTCGCCCGGCGCGGGACTGGCACGGCCGGCAAAACAGCGGGCGGCCTCGGCCAGCCGGTCGCGGATGCGCTCGCGCAGCTCGCGAGTGGCCGCCTCGGTGAAGGTCACCACCAGGATCTCCGGCGGCAGCAGGGGCCGACCGGCGGCGTTGCCGCCGCCGTGGTTGAGCACCAGGCGCACGTACAGCGCCGCCAGCGTGTAGGTCTTGCCCGTGCCGGCGCTGGCCTCCACCAGCCGCGTGCCGTGCAGCGGGAACGCGATGGGATCCAGGGGCGTGCTCATGCCGGCGGCTCCTCCGGATGCGGCTCGCTGTGCAGCCGGTCCAGCAGCGGCTCGTAGAGCGTGCGCGCCCAGTCCACGAAGGCAGCGTCACCGCCCTCGGCGGCCGGCGCCAGGTCATCAAAACGCGGGTACGCGCGCACCAGGGCCGCGTTGCTGCCGTAGTCCCGCTCGCCGGAGGCGTACGGGGGATTGCCCTCGTACTGCTTGCGCGCCGCTTGCAGCGCCGCATCCGCCGGCTTGTCGCGCCGCAGCTGATCCAGCAGCGCCAGGCCGGTGCGCACGGCCAGCGGCAGCGGGCGACACAGCCCCGTTTGCCAGGCCGCGGCCACTGTTGCGAGATAGCGGTGCGCCGTCGCCGCGTCCAGCGGTGCCAGGTGCAGGCAGGCATCGCCGCCCACGAGCACCGTCGTCAGCGGGGCATCGGCGGCACAGGCCAGCAGGTGTTCGACCCATTGCGCCAGCGCCTTGTCCGGCCGTTCGTGCACCTGGCTCGCCGTGAGCTGGATCCGGGTGCGTGCCCCGGCAGCGTTCCGGCGCGCGCCGTCCAGCCAGTCCTCCACCACCAGGGCGTCCGCCTCGGGTCCCGCGCGCCAGGTGATTTCACGGCGCACCTCCGGATGCGGCGACGCCTCGGTCAACTGCCGCCAGCGGGTCACCGCAAGCCGGGCGCGCCCGGCGATCTCGCCCAGATAGCGTTCGCCGAACGTTCCCGCCGGCAGCACCCCGGCCCGCCGCAACCCGTCCGCGGCCTCGGCCAAAGCCGCATCGGCCTCAATGGCGGGCGCATTCGCCATGGCGTCGGTC
>JAWOFB010000183.1:0-2813 GCA_046482445.1 Ectothiorhodospiraceae bacterium
GCGCATGCTGCTTGGCCGGCGCCGCGGCCTGGGGTGGCGGCGCCAGCCCAGGTCACCGCCCTCCAGCGCGTCCTCGGCGTCGGAGACGCTGGAGGCCACGCGATCGAAGCTCTCGTCGTCTTCCTGGAGGCGTTCCATGATGCCCTCGGCGCGCTCGCGCGCCTGCTGGACGGCGTCGTCCTCGGCGGCGTTGGAGACATCCACGAGGATGTGCGAGACGCGGAACTCGGTGCCCTCCATGCGCGCCGCGCGGCTGTCCAGGAACTCTTCCACGTCGCGGCTGGAGATGTTGACCCGGCTTTGTGCGGCCTGTTGCTTCAGCCGGCGCATGCGAATGTCCTGACGCAGGTCCTCGCGGAAGGTGGCGAAATCCATCCCCTGGTTCTGTACCGCGCGTCGGAACTGCCGCAGGTTCATGTTGTTCTGCTGGGCAATGCGTCGGACGGCGGCATTGAGCGTGTTGTCATCGACCTCAATGCCCATCTCTTCGGCGCGGGACAACTGTAGACGCTCCATGATGAGCTGCTCCAGCACCTGATCCACCAGCTCATCCTCCGGCGGTGGCCGGCGGTTCTGGGATTGCATGCGCTGGCGCACCTGCTGGAGTTCTTGCTCCAGCTCCGACTCCAGGATGACGTCCTCGTTGACCACGGCAGCGATGCGATCGAGGGTCTCCTGCGCGCTCAGCATGGGTGGTGCGCTGACCAGCAGCAGTGCCAGTAGTGGCGCCGCGACCGCGCCTGCGCGCCCGTGTTGGGTCATACTCATCAGTCCGGTTACCTCCCGCGACCGTAGCCGAAAATGGAATCCTGCAGGAATGACTGGATGTCGTCGCCCAGTGTCCCCAGGCCACGCAACTGGAATTGCAGCATCACCGAGCGCTCCGGCTCCACGTCCGGCTCCTCTCGGAAGTAGCGCCCTATGACGCGCACACTCCAGCAACAGTCGCGATATTGTAGACCGCCAAAGCCTTCCAGTGTTCGTTCCTCGAGGTTGGAGTAGCGCCAGCCGCCCAGGACGTGCCAGCGCGGGCTCAGCGGCCAGGCTGCGGCGACGTTGCGCTGGTCGAGTTCCAGTTCACCCGCATTGTTGCGGCGCGCGCGCACGCTCGCGCTGACAATGCGCTCCGGCCCGGGCTGGTAGCTCAGGCGTGCGGAGTTGCGTGTGGTGCGATCGGTGAGCGGGTCCCACTCGGCCTGGGTGCTGGCGGTGAAGCCGTCCCCGAGCCGCGCGCGCGCCTCACCGATAACATTCGAGCGCTCGCGGCGTTCTTGTACCCCGGGTTCGCCGCGCAGGACCACGTCGCGGTCGGCGAAGTACTGGATTTGTGCCAGACCCAGGCGCAGGTATTCGCTGCCCGTCTCACGGTCGACGAATCGGCTGGTCAGGCCGGTGGTGACCTGGTTGGCATCGCCCACCCGGTCCGCGCCGCTGAAGCGGTTGGTGCTGAACAACTGGAAGATCCCGTCCGCCGGCCTGCCGGTGTCGAACAGGGGCAGATCCTCCTGATCCCGCTCGGGGACGTACAAGTAGAACAGCCGCGGCTCCAGCGTCTGGCGCAGGGATTGCCCAAAGGCCTGGAAGTTGCGCTGGAAGAACAGCCCTGTATCCAGGCTGGCCAGCGGCAGGGTACGGCTGGGATTCTCGTCGTCTACTGCATCTCCGCCGCTGCGCGGATCCTCGGCGTTGTCCAGGTCGTACTCGGTGTGGCGTAGCGTCACGGCCGGCGTGAAAAAGCCGGCAAGACTCCGGAAGGGCAGGGAGACACGCGGGGCGATATCCGTTCGGGTACCGGTGATGCGCTGGCGATCGCTGGGGTGGTCGAAGCGCACCACCTCGCTGTCCACCTGCCAGCGCAGACCGGCGGGACCCGGCTCCGCGGCGCGGTAATCGAGCTGCAGCCGGGGCAGCCGCCGGAACGGTCGCGCCGGATCGGCGATGTCCGGGTCCAGGGTCTGATACGTCTCGGCGTCCAGCGTAGCCCCCAGGCGGCGCGTGTTGTAGCGCAGCACACCCCGCGAGCGCAGGTTGCGCGTGGTGGAGGTGCGCAGGCTGTCGCCCAGGTCCCGGAAGTAGTCGTCGTCGCTCACCCGCGCGATGTCCAGGGTTCCACGGACCCCGCCCGGCAACCGGTGCTGCTGGTCCAGACCGAGCTGCCAGCGGTCGTCGCCGCGCTGGTCATCATCGGGCAGGTAGTTCCCCTCCACGGCCCCGGAGAAGGACGGCTGCAGGTAGCGCAGCTCGCCGCCGAGCATGACACCGCGCTGACTCAGGTAACGGGGTGTCAGCGTGGCGTCCACCTGGGGCGCGATGTTCCAGTAATAGGGCTGCGTGTAGTCAAAGCCATTGCGCTCCGACTGGCCGATCGTCGGGGGCAGTAGCCCGCTCTTGCGCCGGTCGTCGATGGGGAAGTTGATGTAGGGCGTATAAGCCACCGGAAAATCGCCGACGTTCAGCCGTGCGTGCCACGCCTCACCGGTGCCGGTCTCCTGGTCCAGGCGGATGCGTTCGGCGTGCAGCGTCCAGGCCTCGTCGCCGGGCCGGCAGGTGGAGTAGGTGGTGCCGAACGCCCTCTGGGTGTCGGCATCCACCAGGCGCATGCGGCTCGCGGTGCCCTGGATCAACGCCTCCGGAACCAGGTAGCGGGTGGCGTCCATGGCACCGCTGTCGTCAGCCAGGTTCAGGTAGCCCTGATCCGCTCCCAGACGCAGGCCCTGCTGCTGGTAGCGGATGTCGCCGCGGGCATCCGCGCGGTTGCCGGTCTCGTCGTAACGCAGGGCGTCCGCCGACAGGGACTGGTCGGCGCGCTCCAG
>JAWOFB010000193.1:0-4694 GCA_046482445.1 Ectothiorhodospiraceae bacterium
TCCGTTCATTCCAGCGCCGCCGTGTTGCAGGCGCGCCTCGGGGCTCCGCTCCCGGACACAGCCACGCAGTCGCACACGCGCGAACAGCAGGGCACAAAAAACCGGCGCCTGCGGCCGCTGCCGACGGGGCTTGTGCTGATTGCTGGAGGAGGAAGGTGAGACGTTCATGATCCGTTATTCCGACTGCAAAACCGATGCGACCCAGGGCGAAGCCGACTCTCCCGCTCAGGAGGCCAGGCGCAGCAGTCGCAGTCGAAGCAGGCTCGCAGTCCGGATCATCATCCTTGACACTATGCCTGCAGGCGCGGCGGGTCAAGACCGCAAGCTTTTTCCGGAACGCTCACGTCCCGTGTGCAAATTCATTCGTCTCTGGATTGCCCTCCCAATAAACGCTAGAAGACTGCTGTCCGACAACCCACGAGCGCCGGAAATGGAGGTTCGGGTACTCATCGACCAACAAGTCGCTTCGCGTGGCGAAGTCGCCGACCGGCATATGCAGGAGGCGGCGCACTCCAGAGCGTGGAAAAGCCGATGACGGCGTAATCCAACCATCCGTGGAATGGGGTCGAATCCCAGCCGGGCTTACCTCGAGACAAACAACCCTTCAAGACACGGCTTTATCCCTGCTGTACCGACTTTGGAACTCGATCCGCTGAAAAAGGCGGTCCGGATGAATCCGTTCTTTATTCCGCATCCCACCGTCCCATTGGCGCCTTAATCAAACGTGCCCGGACGGGCGCAAGGTGGATACCGGTTCCTGATAGTAGGGTAGCCGGTCGGCGCGCGGTTGATAGGTACCCGCCTTCTCCACTTGCAGCAGATGGTTAGCGATCTCCTCCAGGGGGGCAAACCACACGTCGCCGGTATCGCACATGGCCTCGAGCATGGCTTCGATCTTGTGCCAACGCGCCAGGCGACCTGTCAGAAACGGATGCCATACCGCCACAAGTAGCCCCCCGTGGGCATAGACCGCCTCAAATTCGTTCCAGTAATTGCGCACCGCGTCCTCCGGCGCCTTCACGGGCACGGAATAATCAAGCTCAGGGGTGTGTGCGTACTGTGGATAGTCGTCCATACCCCAGTGAGACGGGAGTTCCACCAGCCGACTGGATCCGGACTCCAGGACGTAGGGGATATCGTCACCCATGAGCGAACTGTCGTAGAGAAACCCCTCAGCGCCAAGCAGCTCCGCCGAGTGGCGCGAGAACGAGTACATGGGTGCGCGCCAGCCGCGGGGACGCACACCGGTGACGCCTTTCAGCGCCTCGATCCCGCGCTGCAACCAGTAGTGCTCCTGCTCACGGTCATTGGGATACGCCCATTCGTGAATATAGCCATGGTGGCCGATCTCGTGACCTGCCTTGGCCATGGCCTCAACCGCATGCGGATACTGTTCCGCACACCAGCCGGGAACAAAGAAGGTTTGCCGGAGCTCGAGGCGACGGTATGTCTCGAGGATACGGGGTATGGCGACCTCGGGTCCGTAGCGCAGCATGGAGGTGGTGCTTACCATCGTCGGCGCCTGGTGGGGCTGGGCCAGGTGCACGAGGCTATCGGCATCCATGTCGAAGGTGATGGCGCAGGCGCAGCGTGCGCCATTGGGCCAGGGTGGTGGATTGGCGATCATGGATGAGCCTTCCCGATTCCGTTTGCGTGGTCTGAGGGCCCGGACTGCGGCAAACCCGCCGGTTGACCCGACAGCAGCCAGGCTGTTTCCGGACAGTCTTACGTCTGGTTGCAAGGAGCGCTCCAGGGCAGCGCTGCGGCTGCCCGGCCCCGAATTAGACGGGCCGACGAATTCAACGCGCCCGGCCCGTGCCGTCACCGGAACCCGCGATGCACGTCGGCAGTGCAAACCAGCGTCAGCTCGCACGCTTTCGGCGCGTGTTACTAACCTTTAAGGAAATGAAGCAAGGCCTGGCCCGCCGACCTGGCGTCTCCCTTCGCGAGGACCAATTGGAACCCGACTTGCAATACGCTGTACCCGTCTCGCCCAGACCGCAGCGCATGGCGACTGCTTGCTTGACCGGCCCGTGACCGTGGAAACAGGAGCCAAATCAGCATGACCAACTGCATCAGCATCGGTGGGGAGTCCTTGACGCTAGAGCGTCTGCTAGAGATGGAAGCGCAGGATGCCCCCCTGAAGCTGGATGCGGGTGCCCGAAGCCGGATGCAGCAAAGCGCCGCCTGCCTGGCCAGGGCCATCGCGGGTGGGCAACTGGTCTACGGGGTCAATACCGGCTCCGGACCCTTGGCCGGGCACTGTATTGAACCCGATCAGGTTTCCGAACTGCAGCGCCGGATACTGGTATCGAACGCCGCCGGTACCGGTTCGCCGCTACCGAGTCGAATTGTTCGACGGGCGATGCTGCTGAAGGTGATGACACTGGCACGTGGCGCGTCAGGCGTTCGCCCCGAACTGGCGGAGGCGCTTCTCGCCTTGTTGAACGCCGGCGTGCACCCAATGGTGCCGGCCAAGGGGTCCTGCGGGGCGTCCGGTGACCTTGCCCCGCTCGCCCACATCGGCGTCGCGCTCCTCGGCCTTGGCGATGTCATGCACCAGGGACAACGCGTTCGTGCGGCGGTTGCTTTAGAGGCGATCGGCATGGCGCCACTGGTGCCGGCCGCCAAGGAGGGCCTGAGTCTGGTCAACGGCACACAGGTGTCCACGGCTCTGGCCATCGAAGGGCTTTTCCGGACCCGGCAATGCCTGAGTGCGGCGTTGTGTGCAGCGGCCTTGAGCGTCGAGGCGGGCTCGGGCAACGCCGCGGCCTTCGACGAACGCATCCATGCCTGGCGCAACCAGCCCGGGCAGCAGGACGTGGCCACGACCCTTCGAGGGTTGCTGGACGGCAGCGACCTGCAAGACCCGACCGCCCCCAGCCGGGTGCAGGACCCGTATTGCCTGCGCTGTTTGCCCCAGGTACTCGGTGCGGCACTGGACCAAATCCGCCACTCCACCGGGATCCTCGAACAAGAGATCAACGCCATCACGGATAACCCGCTGATCGATTTGAATCGTGAACAAATCCTTTACGGGGGCAACTTCCACGCACAGCCCATAGGCCTTGCAGCCGATGGGCTGGCGCTCGCGATTGCCGAGATCGGCTCCATGGCGGAGCGTCGCATCGCGTTCCTGGTAGACGGTGCCATGAGCGGCCTGCCGGACTTCCTCGCTGGCCCCGGCGGGCTCAACTCCGGATTCATGGTGGCGCAGGTCACCGCGGCCTCCCTGGCAAGCGAGAATAAACACCTGGCGGCTCCGGCGAGTACCGACAGTATCCCGACGGCCGCCAATCAGGAAGACTATGTCTCGATGGCGACCTACGCGGCGCGCCGGCTGGACGATATGACAGCGAACCTGCGGGATATTCTGGCCATCGAGATGCTTGTAGCCTGCCAGGGTCTGGACTACCGCAGGCCCGGACGCAGCAGCGGCACGGTGGAGGGAATCGCGGCCACGTTGCGTGCAGAAGTGCCGGCCTTGGATGCCGACCGATTCATGGCGCCGGACATGGCCGCGGCTGCCGGATTGATCGCACGCGATGCGTTCCATGCCTTTGCACCCAGTGCGAGTCTGTTGGCTGATCCCGCCTAGCTGGGGGTGCGCTGCCAGAGGCAATCCCCGCGACGCCCCACCGGCAAGAGGCGGTGCCGTTATCAGGATCCGTCACATTGATCGGCACGCCGGTCTACGTGGAAGGACGCGCAGTTGTTGGCCATGCAGAAAGCCCCCACATAGCGTCGGACAGCCCGGGCCGTTGCCAGGGCTTGCTCATTGGCGCCATCCAGGCGTTGCGCTGCCCGCTCCACATCGTGGCGCAACTGGACCTCGTCAACCGTCAGCATAGTATCCCGATACAACACCAGGCGCCCGTCGATCATGACGCTGTCCACGGCCGCCCCACTCTCAGTATTCACGATCTGCTGGACGGGGTCCCGTAACGGCCAATAGTTCACGTGATCAAGCCGCAGGAAGACAATATCCGCGCAAGCACCCTCGACCAGGGAGCCGATGCGGTCCTGCTGCCCCAGGGCATGGGCACTGCCGCGCGTTGCCAGATCCAGCACCTCGCCCGCATCCAGCCACTGCTCGTAGTCCGGGTGCTGGATCCGGGAGAGATAGGAGGCAATTCGGGTGACCTCGAACATGTTCTGTGTATCAGACGTATTGGCGGCATCCGTTCCCAGGCCTACGTTCACGCCACGGTCAAGCAGGCGACGCACCGGGGCTAGCCCAGAGCCCAGGCGCAGGTTGCTCAAGGGATTGTGAACAACGGAAACGCCGTTGTTTGCGAGGCGCTCCATGTCGTCGTTGTCCAACCAGATGCCGTGCGCCGCACTCATATGGGGACCCAAAAGACCCAGATCCGCAAGGTGGGCCGTCAGGCTCTTGCCGTAGCGTTGGCGCCCCTCAAGCGCCTGCCCCTTGGATTCCGCAAGATGGGTTTGCAGCGGGACGCCAAACTCCCTGGCCAGCCGATCGCAGCCGACGAGGAAATCGTCGGAGCAGTGCATGGGAATTGTGGGCGCCAGGGCAGGGCGTACCAGATCGCGCTCCGATGGCCAGCGTTCGAGAGCCGCTCGCGCCGCAGCCAGGCTCGTCTCATTGGGCGCGGTCTGCAGCTCAGTGACCTGGACCTGAAGGGCCTCCGGAAGCTCCGCCAGCAAGCCGGGCAGGGCTTGGTAGAGGG
>JAWOFB010000238.1:0-6137 GCA_046482445.1 Ectothiorhodospiraceae bacterium
CCGCATGCGGGGGTCGCAAGGCGGTGGGATCGCGGGGCCATGGTCCCGCATCCCGGCGCCAGCGGTGCTGGCTCCTGGCAGCGGCTTGGGTCGGCCTGCTGGTGCCGGTTGCCGGTCAGGCCGCGGTATCCGTCGAGGTCCGTGGCGTCGACGGCGCGCTGCAGGAGAACGTGCGCAACCACGTGGGCGAACCGAGTAGCGACGAATCCCTGGCCGTCCGGCGGTTCGCGGGCGGTCTGGACCGCCGCGTGCGCGAGGCGCTGCAGGCCCTGGGCCACTATGACCCCGAGATCGATGTGACCACCAGCCGGGACGGCGATGACTGGCAGGTGGTCATCGATGTGGCGCCCGGTAAGCCGGTGATGGTGCGCGAGGTGGATGTTCGCATCCGCGGCGAGGCCGCTGATGACAGTGCCTTTCGCGAACTCCGCGAGGAGTTGCCGCTGGCGACGGACGAGCCGCTCCACCACGGTCGCTACGAGTCGAGCAAGAGTGCCATTCGCAATCTCGCGGTCACCCGCGGCTACTTTGACGGCGGCTTCGAGACCGCACAGATCCGGGTGAATCCGGACGCCCGCGAGGCGGTGATCGTGCTGCATTACGACTCCGGGCCGCGCTACCAGCTGGGGGACGTCAGCTACAGCGACGACACCCTGTCCCAGGACCTGCTGCGCCGCCTGGTGCCGTTCGACCCTGAGACCCCCTACCATGCCGATCGGGTGGCGGCACTCAACCGCAACCTGCTGGACAGTGATTATTTCGAGGACGTCCGTGTGCGTGCGCGTCCGGAGGATGCCCAGGAGCAACGCATCCCCGTGGAGGCGAACGTGAGCATGAACGCGCCCAACCGCGTGAGCACCGGCCTGGGTTTCGCCACCGACGTCGGGCCGCGGGTGCGGCTGAACTGGGAGAAACCCTGGGTTAACGCCCGGGGGCACACGTTCGACTCCAGCGCCGAAGCCTCCGCCGTGCGCCAGTCCCTGAGCGGCACCTACAGCATGCCGCTGAACCCGCCGCTGGATACCGAACTCCAGTTCCAGGGTGGCCTGCGCCGCGAGGACATCGAGGACACGGAGACCGACAAGGTGACCCTGGCGGTCCAGCGCCAGCGCCGGCTCGGCGGGGGCTGGAGCCAGACGCTGTTCCTGCGCTGGGAGCGCGAGCGCTTCGTCCAGGCCGACGAGTCCGGCGATAGCACCCTGACCCTGCCCGGCATGAGCCTCACCCGCACTCGCAGTCGCGGCGGATTGAACCCGGACTGGGGCGACCGGCAGAACGCCACCGTGGAAGCCACGCATCCGGAACTCGGCTCCGATATCCAGCTCGCGCGCCTGCGCCTGGGCACCAAGTGGCTGCGCACCTACGGCCGCCACCGCGTTATCGCGCGCGCCGATGCCGGGGGTGTGGCCTCGGAGAGTTTCAGCCAGACACCGCCGTCGCTGCGGTTTTTCACCGGCGGTGATCAAAGCATTCGGGGCTTTAGCTACCAGTCCATCGCGCCGGAAAACGAGGACGGCGAGTTGCTCGGCGGCCGCTACCTGCTGGTGGGCGGGCTGGAGTACGGTTATCGCGTCCTGGACAACTGGACCCTGGCAACCTTCTACGATACCGGCGATGCGTTCACCGATGACGGTCCGGAGTTCAAGGAGGGCGCGGGGTTCGGTGTGCGCTGGGCATCCCCGGTCGGCCCGGTCCGCCTGGACTTCGCCTGGGGCATCAGTGAACCGGATCCGCCGTTTCGCCTGCATTTCTCCATGGGGCCGGAGATATGATCGCGGTGCGCCGTATCCCCGGCATCATCGGCCGGTTCCTGCTGCGCCTGAGTGGGCTGGCGCTGCGGCTCGTGTACGTGCTGGCAATCACCCTGGCGGCCGTGCTGGTTTGGCTGTTGTTCACCACCAGCGGGGCGCAGTGGCTGGCGGAACGGGCCGTGGCCGAGGACGAACGCCTGAGCCTGAGCGTCACCGGCGGCAGCCTCTGGAACGGCCTGGAGGTCCGGGACCTGCGCTGGCGAAGCCCGGGGATCACCGTCGACGTGCCCGCCGCCGAGACGCGCTGGAACCCCCTGTGTCTGTTGCGCCTCGAGGTCTGCGTCCAGCAGGTGACGGCGGATGGCGCGGATGTGCACCTCGACACCGGGGAGCTACCGGCCGGCGAGGCGGCGCCGGCGGAGGAGGGCGGTGCCGGCGACGTGTCGTTACCGGTCGCGGTGTCCCTGGGCGAGTTGCGGCTGCGGGATGCGCGGGTGCAGGTGGATGACCGGCAGGTGGCGTGGCGGGATCTGCGCATCGGCGCCCGGGCCGCCGGCTCGGAGGTTGTCGTCCGCGAACTGGCCTGGGAGGGGATCCGGGTGGATCTGCCGGCGGCGGAAGCGGCGCCGGCGGAAGGCCCCGGTTTCCTGGAGACCGGCTGGTCGGCCCTGGAGTTACCCGAGGTGGCGCTGCCGGTGGACGTGGTGGTCCAGGATCTCGCGCTCCGGGATCTGCGCGTGCGCCAGGGCGACGCGGAACTGGCGGCGCTGGACGCCTTCCGCCTGGCGGCAACGGTGCGCGACAGTGATTTGACCCTGGACGAGCTTGCGGTCCGGCACCCGGATGGCCGCCTGGACGCCAGCGGTCACGTCACCATGCGGGACGACTGGCCGCTGGAGCTGGACCTGGCCGCGGAAGCGCAGGGGTTGCCACAGCTGGGCGAGGCAGGGGCTCAGGTTGAATTGCGGGAGTCGTTCGCCGACCTGGCGTTCGCCCTGGAAACCGATGGTGTCGGCGGTCTGGCACTGAGCGGCCGGGTTGCGCCCGGTTCGGATCAGTTGCCGTTCGATATCAACGGCGACTGGGCGGAACTGGGCTGGCCGCTGGATAGCGGCGCCTTGGTGCGGGCGACGGAGGGCGAGCTGGCCGCCAGCGGCAGTCTGCAAGACTACACCCTGGAGCTGGCGGCAACGCTCGCCGGCGAGCAGATCCCCGAGGGCCGCTGGACCCTGGATGCCAGCGGGAATCTGCAAAGTGCCAGCATCCGGACCCTGCGGGGCGAGACCCTGGACGGCACCCTCGCCGCCAGCGGCGACGTGGCCTGGAGTCCGGCCCTGCGCTGGGACGCCGAAGTCCGGCTGGACGCACTGGGTCTGGATCAACAGTGGCCCCGGGCGCCGGCGGCGGTCACCGGCGATGTCCGGACCAGCGGCAGCCTGGGCGCGGACGGGCTCGGGCTGGAGGCCGAAATCCCGGGCCTGGAAGGACGACTTCAGGGCGAGACCGTAGCGCTGTCCGGGGCGGTGACGCGGCCCGCCGGTGGTGACTGGCAGCTGGACGGGTTGCGCGTAGAAGCCGCGGACGGCGAGTTGACGGCTGATGGTCGGGTTGGCACCGAGACCCTGGATGTCACCGGCGCCGTGGATGTGCCGGATCTCGGTACCCTGGCCCCGGCGGCCGGCGGGCGTCTCAGTGGTGATTTCAGCGCCAGCGGGGCCCTCACCAGGCCCGACGTGGACGTGGATCTGGAGGGGGGTGACCTGGCCTGGGAGTCCCTGGGGCGCATCGGCACCCTGGATCTCACGGCCCGGGTGACGGAGCTGGGGCGGGGCAACTCGCGCCTGGACCTGCGGGTGACCGACGGTGAGGGTTTCGGCGAGAGCCTGGACCGACTCACCCTGGCGCTCACCGGCAGGCGCGGGGATCACCGGCTTGAATTGTCAGCGGCCGGCCCGCGCGGGGCGTTGTCATTGACGGCCGCCGGCGGATTGCCCGATGACGGGATCGACTGGGATGGCGCCCTGGAGCAAGCCTCCGTGACCGCGTTCGATCGGGAGTTGCGGCTGGACGACCGCGCTCCGATCCGTTTCCGCAGCGACGGGCCGGATGTGCGTGTTGGCTCCCATTGCTGGCGGCACGACACGGCCCGCTTGTGCGTGCCGGAGCCGTTGGTCGCCGGTGCCAGCGGCGAAGGCCGCGTCGCCCTGGACGGACTCGATCTCGCCTGGCTGGCGCCGTTGCTGCCCGTGTGCACGGCCCTGGAAGGTCAGCTGAACGCCACGGTCGCGGCGCGTTGGGGTGACGGCGTGCCGGCGGTGGACCTGGAGGCCGGCGTGACCGAAGGCGTCGTCCGTCTCACCGATCCGGAGGCCGACGACGAGGACGCCGACGATCTGGTGCTGCCCATCCGCACACTGGAGCTCAACGGGGGGTTTGATGATGACGGGGTCCGGGGTGAGCTGACGCTGGCCTCCGAGACACTGGGTCAGGCCGACCTGGCCATCACGGCACCTTCGGGAGACGGCGTCGCAGGCCTGGGCCCGATCGATGGCACGGTCAGCGTCCAGTCCCTGCGCCTGGGGGTGTTCGAGCCGTTCTTCCCCGCACTGCGCCGCCTGGAAGGCACGCTGAGCGCGTCCGGGGAGCTGGCTGGAGCGATGACCGACCCGACGTTCGACGGCACCATTGAACTCGCCGACGGGCGTGTGGAGCCGCAGGCGGTGGGCGTCGATCTCCGGGACATTGCCCTGGAAGTGGCAGTGGCGGGACGCCAGGCGGATCTCGATGGTTCCTTTCGCAGCGGCGACGGTAGTGCGGAAATCAGCGGCTCGGCGGACTGGAGCGATCCGGCATCACCTGCGGCGAACGTCGGCCTCAAGGGTTCCGGGCTGCACGTGGTCTACGAGCCGCTGGCGGACCTGCGCGTCAACCCGGATCTCAACGCCGAGCTGGCCGACGGTGTCCTGCGCCTCGGCGGCAGCATCACCGTGCCCCGCGGTGCCATTACCCTGGCGTCACTACCACCCTCGGCCGTGCGCGTGTCCGGCGACGTGGTCATGGTCGAGGATCGTGCCGACAACCCGGACGGCCGCGCAGAGCCACTGCCCGACGAGACCCCGCCGGGCCTGACCGTGGCCACGGATGTGCGGCTGGTGCTCGGCGACAAGGTCAGTATTTCGGGCTATGGCATCGAGGGCCAGCTCACCGGGGATCTCCGGGTGAAGCAGAGCGGCAGCGACCCGCCCCAGGGCAACGGCGAGATCCGGATCCGGGACGGCGAGTATCGGGCCTATGGCCAGCGTCTGCAGATCCGCGAAGGGCAGTTGCTGTTCGCCGGGCCGCTGCAGCGGCCACAGTTGTACGTCGAGGCGGTGCGGCACATCGAGCGCGACGACGTCACCGCCGGCCTGCGCCTGGAAGGCAACCCCGAGGAACCCCGCGTGAGCCTGTTCTCCGAGCCGGCCATGCCGGAAGAAGAGGTCTTGTCGTACATTGTTCTGGGGCGCGGTCCGGGCGGCGGGGGTTCCCAGGGCGAGGACACCATGATGGCGCGCGCGGCCGTCGGCTTGGGCGTCGCAGGTGGGGGCCGCTACGCCACGGCGATTGCCGAAGAGCTCGGCGTGGAGGATTTCAGTATCGATACCGCCGGTGACGGTGAAGATACCCGTGTCGAGGTGGGCGGGTTTGTCAGCCCCAACCTGTATGTGGGCTACGGCGTCGGTGTGTTCACGCCGGAGACGACACTGAGGCTGCGCTATCAATTGGCGCAGAACCTGTTCCTGGAGGCTGCCACCGGACTGGAGAGCGCGGTGGATCTGCTGTATCGCTTCGAGTTCGGGGGCGAGGCTGATGGTGACGGATGACGGTGACGCGGCCTGGCTGCAGCTGGATCACGCCAGCTATCCCGTGCAGGTGCGCGAGACCCGCCGCCGGACCCTGGGCTTGTACGTCTTCGGCGATGGCCGGATCGAGGTGCGCGTGCCCAGGGGGACGCCCCGGTCCGAGGCGCTGGCATTCGCCCGTGGGCGCGGGCGCTGGCTGCGCGAGACGGTCGCCAACCGGCCGCCGCCACCGCCGCAGCCGGTCTACCGCGACGGTGCCAGTCACCCCTACCGCGGCGAGGCCCTGACCCTGCGTGTCCGCCCCGGCGCCCGTCGTCGGGCGCGGCTCGCCGGAGAAGTGCTCTGGCTGACGGTTCCCGACCCGGAGGACGGTGACGCCGTCGAGTCGGTCCTGCGTGAGTGGTATCGCCGCCGGGCGCGGTCGGTGTTCGGCGAGCGCCTTGCCGCCTGGTTCCCGGCCCTGGGGTTACCCGCGCACGCCATGCCGGGGCTTCGGATTCGGGCCATGCGCAGCCGGTGGGGGAGTTGCTCGAGTCGCGGCGGG
>JAWOFB010000340.1:0-9916 GCA_046482445.1 Ectothiorhodospiraceae bacterium
GGCGTCGTGGTGACGCGCCCGGCGCACCAGGCCGAGCCCCTGTGCCGGGCGCTCACCGCTCTGGGCGCCCGCGTGACCCGCTTCCCCACCATCGCCATCGCGCCGCCGGCGGATGGCCAGGCCCTGACGCCGGCGCTACAGCGCCTGGACGGTGCCGCCTGGGCCGTGTTCGTGAGTCCCAACGCGGTCCATGCCCTGATGCGTCGGCTGCACGAGCACGGCTTGTCGTGGCCGCCCGGTCTCCAGACCGCTGCCGTCGGTCCGGGGACCGCAGCAGCGCTGCGTGAGCACGGCGTTTCGGTGACGTGCGTGCCGGCTTCAGGTGCGGATGCGGCGGCTTTGCTGGCCGAGCCGGGCTTCCAGCCGGCCGCC
Organism: Ectothiorhodospiraceae bacterium; assembly: GCA_046482445.1. Taxonomy (GTDB): domain Bacteria; phylum Pseudomonadota; class Gammaproteobacteria; order Nitrococcales; family Aquisalimonadaceae; genus Aquisalimonas. The sequence goes on from JAWOFB010000340.1 coordinate 373, forward strand.
GGCGAACGGGTTGTTTTGGTCAAGGGTGAAGGCGGTCGGGCGGTCCTGGGCGAGGGCCTGGCGGCCCGCGGCATCGATGGGACCGAGCTGGCCGTCTATCGCCGGGTCAAACCGGATACGGACCCGGCCGTGCTGGATGCGGCCCGGTCCGGAGGGGCCCTGGATGTGGCCGTGGTCACCAGTGTCGAGGCACTGGAGAATCTCGTCGCCATGGCCGGACCGGATCGTCGAGGGTATGTTGTGGACATGGGCCTGGTGGCCATGAGCCGGCGCGTGGCCGATCGAGGGTCCGAGCTCGGGTTCGGCGATGGTATCGTCATCCCTTCGGGCACTGGGCCGCAGGCGCTGGCCGAGGCCGTGACGCGCTGGGCGGCGGACAACCGGAGAACGAACAAGCCATGAGCGATCCTTCCAAGAACGACGACCACAACAGCGAACCCGAGCACGGGGACCAACCCGCCGCTAGCCCGGGAACGGCTGTGGAACAGGCGCCACCGGGTGGCAGCGGCGGTGGCAGCGACAGTGGCCCGACCGATCCGCGGCGCGCCCTGACCCTCGCGGTGGTGGCGCTGGTGCTGGCGCTGTTCGTCACCGCTGGCGGGCTGGGCGGTGCCTGGTGGCTGTGGCAGCGCGTCGCGGCGCTGGAGGCCGAGCAGGAAGACTTCGTACGCCAGGAGGCCGTCAGCGAGTTGCGCGACGACATGAGCCGCCGCGGCGAGCGCCTGCTGGGCCGCGTGGATAACCTGGCCGAGGAACACAGCAACCACGTGGATACCCTGGCCGAGGTCCGCGAGCGCATGGAGACCATCGCCGAGGAGTACGAGGTCAACCGCGAGCGTATGGACCGCATCGAGGAGCTGGCGGCGGCCCATCGCGACGAGTGGATCCGCGCGGAAGCGGGGTATCTCTACGGGGTCGCGCGCTACCGCACCCGCTTCCACGCGGATGTCGACGGCGCCCTGCAGGCCCTGCGGGAAGCGGACGCGCTGTTGGAGGAGCTGGGCGGCCAGACCGTCGACGAGCGCCAGGCGGTGCGCGAGGGGATCAATGCCCTGCTGGACGTGGATCTGCCCGATCGCGCCGCCATGGCCGCTGACCTGGCGGATCTGATCAGTGCCGTGGATGAGTGGCCGCTGGCGCAGACCGAGCGCGAGGTGGAGACCATCGAGATGAGCGGCCAGCCCGATGCCGAGCTGGACAGCCTGGACGGCTGGCAGGAGGCGGGCCAACGGGCCTGGTCGCGGTTCCGCGAGACCCTCGGGTCGCTGGTCGTGGTCCGGCGCGGCGAGCGGCCACCGCGTCTCATGGCGCCGGAAGAAAGCCGCTACCTGCGCCAGAACCTGCGCCTTGAGCTACTGACTGCGCGCACGGCGCTGCTCGACGGCGAGCGCGCCGTGTACCGGGACAGCCTGGCCGTGGTGGACGACTGGCTCGGCGATCACTTCGATGGCGAGGCCGAGGCCGTGGTGAACGCCCGCGAGACCATCGCCACGCTGCGCGATGCCCGGCTGGAGGCAGAGCTGCCGGACCTGGGCGCCATCCTGCCGGAGCGTGAGCTACCCGGCCGCTACCAGGAGGACGAAGAATGAAACGGCTTTTCGTCATCTTGGTGGTGCTGTTCGCCAGTGCCGTCGCCGCCCTGTGGTTCCACGAGCAGTCCGGCTACGTCCAGATCGCCGTGGGCGAGACCACCGTGGAGACCAGCCTGTTCTTCGCCGCTGCGGCCCTGGCGATCCTGATCCTGGGGTTGTTCCTGCTGGTCGGCCTCTTGCGGCGCGTGCGCAGCGTGCCCCGGGGAGTGCGCCGCTGGCTACAGGAGCGGCGCACCGGGCGTTCCCAGGGGCGGCTGGTGCGCGGCCTGGCGCGGCTGGCCGAGGGCGACTACCAGCAGGCGGAGCGCTCGCTGATCCAGGCGGTGGATCACAGCGAAACGCCGGTGCTGCACTACCTGAGCGCGGCCTGGGCAGCCCACTACGCGGGCAGCGAGAGCCGGCGGGACAGCTATCTGGCACTGGCGGACAAGGCGGACCCCGGCGCCCGCCTGGCCATCGGGCTGCTCCAGGCACAGCTCTACATCGAAGACGAGCAGTGGGAGACGGCGTTCGCGACGCTGAACCTGCTCCAGGAGCGCTATCCGCGGCACGAGCGCGTACTGGCCATGCTCGTGCGGGCCTGTGAGGCGCTGGGTGAGTGGCAGCGGGTCCTGGATCTGCTGCCGCGGCTGCGCCGCCACGCGGGTCTGTCCGCCGAGCGGCTGGAAGCCCTGCAGATCCGCGCGGCCGTCGGCCTGCTGGAGCAGGCCACGCGCCAGGGAGCGCAGGGACTGGATGCAGCCTGGGAGCGTCTGCCGCGGCCGGCTCAGGACGAACCCGCCGTCATTGTTGCCTACGCCGACGGGATCCTGGAGCAGGAAGACGGCCACGAGGGGCTGGAGAAACGCCTGCGTCTCGCCCTGCGCCAGCGCTGGGACAGCCGATTCGTGGCGCGCTACGGTCGTTTGCAGCTCAACGATCCGGAGCGGGGGTTCAATGTCGCCGAGGGCTGGCTGCGCGAGCGACCCGAGGATCCGGACCTGCTGCTGGCCGTGGGGCGGCTGGGCATTCGCAGCCGCCTCTGGGGCCGCGCCCGCTCCTATCTGGAGGCTTGCGTGGCTCGGAGCCCCAGCGGTGAGGCCTGGTATCTGCTGGCGGATCTGCTGGAGCACATGGGCGAGCGCGACGCCGCGCGGCGCGCGTTCCGCCGGGCCGCGGAGCAGGCCGGCGGCTGGCAGCCCCTGCCGGAACTGGAGGGTCTGCGACAGCCGCCCCCGGACCAGGGCGAGCGCGTCGCCAGCGCCTGAGCCCCTGGCTCAGGCGCTGTCCGTGTCGCTGTCGGTCATCATGCCCGCCTCCACGGCGGCCAGGGTGACCATGTTCAGCACCCCGCGCACCGTGACCGACGGTGTGAGCACGTGGGCCGGCCGGTTCGTCCCCAGCAGGATCGGCCCCACGGACACGCCCTCGCTGGTGGCCTTGAGCAGATTGAAGGCGATGTTCGCCGCGTCCAGGGTCGGCATGATCAGCAGGTTGGCCGTGCCCTTGAGCTGGGCGTTGGGGAAGATGCGCTGACGAATCTCCTCGGACAGTGCGGCGTCGCCGTGCATCTCGCCTTCCACTTCCAGGTTGGGGTCCCGGGACTGGATGCGCTCCAGCGCTGCCCGCATCTTCACGGCGGTCCCGGCATCCGACGAGCCGAAGCTCGAGTGTGACAGCAGCGCGACCTTGGGTTCGATGCCGAAGCGGCGCACTTCGTCCGCCGCCAGCAGCGTCATCTCCGCGAGTTGTTCCGCCGTCGGGTCCTGGTTGACGTAGGTGTCGCAGAGGAAGAACGTGCCCTTGGGCAGGATCAGCGAGTTCATGGCCGCCATGTTCTCGACACCGGGTCGGCGGCCCAGCACCGATTCGATGTGGTGGAGCTGGCGGTGATAGCGGCCGTCGATGCCGCAAATCATGGCGTCCGCCTCGCCGCGACGAACCATGAGCGCCGCGATGACACTGTTGCGCGTGCGCACCACGTTGCGGGCCTGGTCGGGAGTCACGCCGCGACGCTCCATGATGCTGTGATACAGCTTCCAGTACTCGCGGTAGCGCGGGTCGTCCTCCGGGTCCACCAGCTCGATGTCGCGATCCAGCTCCAGGCGCAGGCCCAACCGCCGAATGCGCATCTCCACCACGCGCCGGCGCCCGATGAGAATCGGCGCGGCCAGGCCGTCGTCCACCACCACCTGAACGGCGCGCAGCACGCGTTCCTGCTCGCCCTCGGCCAGGACCACGCGCTTGCGGTCGGCGCGGGCGCGCTCGAACAGCGGTTTCATGAGCAGACCCGACTGGAACACGAACTGGTTCAGGCGCAGCTTGTACGCCGGCATGTCCCGGATGGGCCGCGCCGCCACCCCGCTGTCCATGGCCGCCTGGGCCACGGCCGGGGCGATGCGCGAGATCAGGCGCGGATCAAACGGTTTGGGGATGAGATAGTCGCGGCCGAAGCGCAACGGCTTGCCGCCGTAGGCGGCCACCACCACGTCGGATGACTCCTCCATGGCCAGGTCGGCGATGGCCGTGACACAGGCACGCTTCATGGCGTCGTTGATGGTGGTCGCGCCCACGTCCAGGGCACCCCGGAAGATGAACGGGAAGCACAGGACGTTGTTCACCTGATTCGGGTAGTCCGAGCGGCCGGTGGCCATGATGCAGTCCGGGCGCTCCTCCCGGGCCTCCTCGGGCAGGATCTCGGGGGTCGGATTGGCCATGGCCAGGATCAGCGGATCGGGCGCCATGGTGGCCACCATGCTGCGGGTGAGCACGCCGGGCGCGGACAGCCCGATGAAGATATCCGCTCCGGCGATGGCGTCGGCCAGGGTGCGCTGGTCGGTATCCCGGGCGTATCCGGCCTTGCGCTTGTCCAGTCCCGTTCGTCCGGTATGCACGACGCCACCGGAGTCAAGCAGCGTGATGTGCTCCGGTGGCAGCCCCATGCTGACCAGCAGATCGAGGCAGGCGATGGCGGCCGCGCCGGCACCGGAACACACCACGGTGACGTCCGCCAGCTTCTTGTCCACCACGCGTAGGCCGTTGCGTACAGCCGCGGCGGTGATGATCGCCGTGCCGTGCTGGTCGTCGTGGAAGACCGGGATGTTCATGCGCTCCTTGAGCGCCTCCTCGACCTGGAAACACTCCGGCGCCTTAATGTCTTCCAGGTTGATACCGCCGAAGGTCGGCTCCAGGCTGGCCACGGTATCGATCAGCCGCTCCGGGTCGTCCTGCTGGACCTCGACATCAATGCCGTCGATACCGGAGAACTTCTTGAACAACACCGCTTTGCCTTCCATGACGGGCTTGGCCGCCAGCGGCCCGATGTTGCCCAGTCCCAGCACCGCGGAGCCGTTGGTGACCACGGCCACCAGGTTGGCGCGCGCGGTGACGGTGGCGGCTTCCGTCTCGTCGTCGCGGATGGCCTCGCAGGCCGCTGCCACGCCCGGGGAATAGGCCAGGGCCAGATCGCGTTGCGTTGCCAGCGGCTTGGTGGGAACCACCTGGAGTTTGCCGGGGGTCGGCTGGCGGTGGTACTCGAGGGCGTTTTCCCGGAAGTCTTCGGCCATGAGGCTTCGGTCTCCTGTGTGCTTGCGTCCGGTTGGTACGGCGTCGGCAGCGTCGCGGCTGCCGGGCAAAAGGGCTCAGGCTGCGCTCAGGAAAGTCCGCAGGCGTTGCGCGAATGCGCCGGGCTGCTCGGCGTGCAGCCAGTGTCCGGCCCCGGCGAGCGGTTCGATCACCGCCTCCGGGAACCACGCCCGGATGGCGGGCTCGGAATGCGCGGTGACGTAGTCCGAACGCTCGCCGTAGAGGAACAGCGTTGGCCCCGTATAGCGGCCCTCCAGGGCCGGGAAGCCGGCGATCACGTCCAGGTTCGCCGCCAGGGTCGCCAGCGGGATGCGCCAGACAAAGCCGCCGCCGTCGCGCGGCTCCAGATTGGTGAGCAGGAACTGGCGTACGCCGGCGTCCGGGATGGCCTCGGCCAGGGCATTGCTGGCCTCCGAGCGGGAACTCACCGTGGTCGGGTCCAGGCCCTGCAGTGCCTGCAGCAATTCGCCGTGACCGCGGTCGCCGTAGGTGACCGGGGCGATATCCGCCACCAGCAGTTGGTGGACGCGGCGGGGCTCGGTCAGGGCCAGGGCCATGGCCACCTTGCCGCCCATGCTGTGGCCGACGACGGTGGCTTCGGGCATGTCGTAGTGGTCCATGGTGGCCGCTACGGCGGCGGCCATGTCCGGGTAGTCCATGCGTTCGCAGTGGGGTGATTGCCCGTGGTTGGGCAGGTCCATCACCGCTACCCGGTGGTCGGCCGCGAGATCCCGGGTGATCCGGTTCCAGTTGCTGCCCGAGCCCAGGAGTCCGTGAAGGATGACGACAGCTGGCCCGTCGTCGCCCTGGAGGCGCGTGTACAGCGGTTCACTCATGATGACGCGTTACCCATGGTTTGGTGGCGCCCGGAGAGGACCGCCACGTTCTTGAGGTCCTGCACTGCCACGGTGAGCATGGCCAGGTCGGGTGCGTCACCGGCGGCAATGTCCGTCAGCGTCTGCTGCAGCCGCTGAACCGGGCCTGCCATGGTAGCGGACCAGTCAGCGACAAGCTGCCCCGGGTCCTTGTCGCCGTCGTCGTCCTGGAGCACGCTTGTGGCCAGCAGCCGCAGGTACAGGCTGAAGTCATCCTCCAGCCCGGTGCGGCAGCGTTCCTCCCAGGGTGTGGTCGTGTCCAGTGCCCGCACCGCGGTCTCCAGCCAGGGCAAGTCGAGTTCCCGGGCCAGGCGGAAATACACCGCGGCCGCCCGCTCTGCGGACAGGCCGGTGTCTGCCGCGATGACGGACAGATCGAGGACGGCGGACAGTGGCTCCAGGCGCGCCATGCGCCAGGCCAGATCTGCGGGCACACCGCGGTCCACCAGCGCGTCCGCGTGCTCCCGCAGGGCCGCGTAGTCCGGCTCCGGAAGAATGGCCTCCATGCCCTCTCCGAGGCTGGCGTTGAGCCCCGCCAGGCGCTCGGTGACCGCCGGGTTGGCAATCTCTTGCTTGAGGTTGCGCAGCAGCCACACGGCGGTGCGCTCGGCCAGCCGGACGATGTTCAGGCGCAGGCTTTGCTGGAGCTCTGCGGAGATCTGGTTGTCCTGGGCGTCGATGGCGTCCCAAAGGCCCTCCAGGTCGTGGATGCGTCGCGCGGCGAAGTAGGCCCGGGCGACATCGCCCGCCGGCACACCCGTCTTGTCCTGGAGCCGGAACAGGAAGCCGCCGCCCATGCGATTGAGCATGTCGTTGGTCACGGCTGTCGCGATGATCTCGCGGCGCAGCCGGTGACCCTGCATGGCGGCGCGGTGCGGGTCGTTGCGCAGCGGCTCCGGGAAGTAGTCCCGCAGAACATCCTGGATGCCGGTATCGTCGACCAGATCGCTTTGGACCACGGCGCGGAAGCCGGCCAGCTTGGCGTGGGCGAGGAGCACGGCCAGCTCCGGGCGTGTCAGGCCGGCGCCGGCACGCGAGCGCTCTTCGAGTTCCGCCTCGTCGGGCAGGGCCTCGAGTTGGCGGTCCAGCTCGCCGGCCTGCTCCAGGGCCCGGATCTGGCGGCCGTGCTCGTTGACCAGCTCCGCCGCCCGGTGGGCCATGGTGCTCAGGGCCTCGGTCTGGCGGTAGTTATCCGCGAGAACCAGGTGGGCAACGGAGTCGGTCATGTGCCCCAGGAGCTGGTTGCGTTGTTTGCCCGTGAGATCGCCGCGTTCGACCTCCTCGTCCAGCAGGATCTTGATATTCACCTCGCGGTCGGAGCAACTCACGCCGCCGGCGTTGTCGATGGCGTCGGAGTTGATGCGCCCGCCATGACGCGCGAAGGCGATACGGCCGCGCTGGGTCACACCCAGGTTGCCGCCCTCGCCCACCACTTTGCAGCGAAGCTGATCGGCGTCCACGCGGATGGCATCGTTGGCCCGGTCGCCCACATCCAGGTGGGTCTCCTCCGGGGCCTTGATGTAGGTGCCTACGCCGCCGTTCCAGAACAGGTCTACCGGCGCCTGGAGGATGGCGTACATGACCTCGTTCGGGGTCAGCGGGCCGTCACGCTCAATGCCCAGTGCCGCGCGCGCCTCCGGCGCCAGCTCGATGGCCTTGGCGCTGCGCGGGAACACAGCACCGCCGTCGGACAGGCGCTGGCGGTCGTAGTCGTCCCAGCTGGACCCGGCCTTGTGGAACAGGCGCTGACGCTCGGCAAAGCCGGTGGCCGGATCCGGGTCCGGATCGATGAAGATGTGCCGGTGATCAAAGGCGGCCACCAGGCGAATCTGGTCCGACAACAGCATGCCGTTGCCGAAGACATCACCCGACATATCGCCCACGCCCGCCACCGTGAACGGCTCGCTCTGGATGTCATGGCCCAGTTCGCGGAAGTGGCGCATCACTGCGACCCAGGCGCCCCGGGCCGTGATGCCCATTCGCTTGTGGTCATAGCCCTGGGAGCCACCGGACGCGAAGGCGTCGTGGAGCCAGAAGCCGTATTCGGCGGCGATGGCGTTGGCGACATCCGAGAAGGTGGCGGTGCCCTTGTCCGCGGCGACCACCAGATACGGGTCCTCGTCGTCGTGGCGCACCACGTCCGGTGGCGGTTCGACACCCTCGCCCACGTAGTTGTCGGTGACATCCAGCAGGGCCCGGATGAAGATCCGGTAGCAGGCCTCCACCTCCGCGCCCTGCCGGGCGCGCTCGGCGGGTAGCTGTTTGGCGATGAATCCGCCCTTGGCGCCCACGGGGACGATGACGGCGTTTTTCACCATCTGCGCCTTCATCAGGCCCAGGACTTCGGTGCGGTAGTCCTCCCGGCGTTCGGACCAGCGCAGGCCGCCGCGCGCGACACGGCCGCCGCGCAGGTGGACGCCCTCGGTGCGCGGCGAGTAGACGTAGATCTCGAAGGCCGGCCACGGGCGCGGCATCTCCGGGATCTGCTCCGGGATCATTTTGAGACTCAGCCAGGGCCGGCGGTTACCGTCGGCGTCACAGCGGTAGGCATTGGTGCGGACGGTGGCCTGCATCGCCGCGAGGAGTCGCCGCAGCATGCGATCTTCGTCGAGGCTCGGGACCTCGGCCAGGGCCCGCTGGATCTGCTCGGCCAGTCGCGCCGCCCGCTTGGCATCGTGGCGCCGGGGATCGAAGCGGTTGTGGAACAGCCGCACCAGCAGGCGCGTAATGCGCGGGTTCCGGGCCAGGGTTTCTTCCATGTAGGCCTGGCTGTAGGGCGTTCCCGCCTGGCGCAGGTAGCGGCTGTAGGCCCGCAGGATGATGATTTCGTCCCAGGTCAGGCGCGCCGCCAGCACCAGGTGGTTGAAGCCGTCGTTGTCCGCGTGGCCGAACCACACCGCCGCGAAGGCATCCTCGAATTTGTTGCGTAACTGCTCGGCGTCCACCTCGCCGCCCGGGTACTCAAGGCCGAAGTCGTGGATCCAGCCCTCGACCGGATCGCGCCCGCCGGGCTGAACCCGGTAGGGCCGTTCGTCGAGCACGCGTACGCCCATGTTCTCCAGAACGGGCAGGGCGTCGGACAGGGTAATACTGCCGCCACGGTGGTACAGCCGCATGCGGACGGTGTCTTCGGCGGACTCCAGGGGCCGGTAGAGCACGATGTTCAGGCTGCGCTCAGGTCCCAGCTGCTCCAGACGTTCGATATCGTGGGCGGCCGACCGGGCGGACGTATCCTCCCGGTAGGCGGCACCGAAGCTGTCGCCGTAGCGCTCGAACAGCCTGTTGCCGCGGGCCTCGCCGCAGTAGTCCCGGAGCGCCTCGTGGAGGTCATCGCTCCAGGCACGAATGGTCCGGGCCAGTCGCTGCTCGAGATCCGCGTGATCCTGCTCGAGTACCGCTCCGGACTGGACGTAGAGGATGAAGTGGATGCGTGCCAGCATCGATTCCGAGAGGTTGACCGTGAACTCGCAATGGGCGGTGTCGAACGCGCTTTCCAGGACCCGCTGCATGCGG
>JAWOFB010000041.1:0-4981 GCA_046482445.1 Ectothiorhodospiraceae bacterium
TGACATCTCGACCGCCGGCTCGAGTTAGGGGATCGAACACTGGTCCTGGTGGAATGGCCGGAGCGGGGTGGCAGTGTGTTACCGCCCCTGGACGTTGCGGTGCGACTGGCACCGGGGGGAGACGGTCGGCGCGCGGCGTTGCACGGCGACACTCCGGTTGGCAAAGCCCTGGTGGAACGGCTTTGGGGTGCGGCTGACAGAGACAGCTTTTCGGACCAGGATCAGTAGCCTGGGTTCGTTCCTTCATGTAGTGCTTGCAAGGTGGCCCGCCCACGGGATACGGTTTCAGTCAACCGAACTCCAGGGGCGTGTCGCCATGGTCCGTGCAGTTGTTGTCTGCCTCCTGCTGGTTGTCGCCAATGCGGCCAGTGGCGAAGTGCGCGTGGAGGACGTGCGGCTCGCCGGCGGCTCGGACGGCGCTCGTGTGGTGTTCGGACTCAGCGAACCGGCGGAGCACCAGATCTTTACCCTGGAAGACCCGCACCGCGTGGTCATCGATTTCACCGGGGCGCGCATGGCCAGCGAGGACGCCAGCCTGGAGGGGAATGGGCGTATCCAGCGCATGCGCCACGCGCGGCGGGAGAACAACGATCTGCGCGTCGTGCTGGATCTCGAGCGGGAGGCCAGCACGCAGTCGTTTCTCATGGAGCCGCGGGGCTCGTATGGCCATCGCCTGGTGCTGGATCTGGAGTGGGGCTCCGGCGACGAGCAGCCCGTTCGCACGGCCGCTGAACGCCGGGGCGAGGACTTCATTGTTGCCATTGATGCCGGCCACGGCGGCCGCGATCCCGGGGCAATCGGACCGGCGGGCACCATGGAGAAGACCGTCGTCCTGACCGTGGCCCAGCAGCTGGCGCAACGCCTGGATGAGACCGCGGGCATCAAGCCGTTGCTCATCCGCGACAGTGATACCTTCATCCCCTTGCATGAGCGCCGTCAGCAGGCCCGCCGTCAGGGCGCGGATATCTTTGTGTCGCTCCACGCGGATGCCGTTGCCAGCGGCGGACCGCGTGGCTCCTCCGTCTACACGCTCTCGCGTAGCGGGGCCTCGTCCCAGGCTGCGGGTATGCTGGCCGAGCGCGAGAATAGCGCCGACCTGCTCGGTGACGTGGAGCTCTCGGACAAGGACGATCTCACGCGTTCGGTCCTGGTGGATCTCTCGCGGGGGGCGACACTGGAGGCCAGTGTGGAGCTGGCGGATGACGTCTTGGAGGGGCTCGCCGGTGTCGGGCGGGTCCACAAGAGCGAGGTCGAGCGTGCCGGCTTCGCCGTGCTCAAGTCGCTGGATATGCCGTCCGTGCTGGTGGAGCTCGCCTTTATCTCCAATCCCCAGGAAGAGCAGCTCCTCCAGCAGCCGGCGCACCAACGCCGCCTGGCGCTGGCACTGGCCGGCGGCATCGAGCGCTACATGAGTCAGTACCGGCCGGATCAAGACGGGGGCGCGGCACGGCAGTACGAGGTCCAGCGCGGCGACACGCTCAACGATATCGCCCGCTCCCATCAGGTGAGTGTCTCCGCGTTGCGGCAGGCGAACGGTCTCGATACCGACCAGATCCGCGCCGGGACGGAGTTGCGCATCCCGAACTGATCCGCAGACTGCCTGGCCGGCTCGCGGTCGCGTACGCCATACTGGACGCTGTCTCGCGTGCGCGGATTCGCCCATGGCTGCCCACCCTTCCATCCGGCTGCTGCCGGAACAACTGATCAACCAGATTGCCGCCGGCGAGGTCGTCGAGCGCCCCGCCTCGGTGGTCAAAGAGCTGGTGGAGAACAGTCTGGACGCGGGCGCCGACCGCATCGACATCACGGTCGAGGCCGGCGGCAAGCGTCTCATCCGGATCCGGGACAACGGTCGCGGGATTCCCCCGGACGAACTGGCGCTGGCCCTGGACCGCCACGCGACGAGCAAGATCGCCAGTCTCGCGGAACTGGAGCGCGTGGCCAGCCTGGGTTTTCGGGGCGAGGCCCTGCCGAGCATCGCCTCGGTCTCGCGGCTGGTGCTGCAGTCGCGGGTACCTGACGCCGACCGCGGCTGGCAGGTCCGCGCGGACGAACTCACCGATGCGGATTCGCTGGAGCCGGTAGGGCATCCGCCGGGGACCACGGTGGAAGTCCACGATCTGTTTTATAACACCCCCGGTCGCCGCAAATTCCTGCGCGCTGATCGAACCGAACTCGGTCACATCCAGGACCTGGTCCGACGCATGAGCCTGGCCCGCTTCGACGTGGGCTTCCGCCTGCGGCACAACGAGCGCACGCTCATCGACGTTGCCCCGGCACTGGACCCGGCCGGCGCCGAGGAGCGGCTGGCGCGGGTCCTGGGCGAGGGCTTCGTCGCCAATGCCCTGCGCCTGGACGCTGACGCGGCGGGCCTGGGTCTGCGCGGCTGGCTCGGGCTGCCCACGTTCGCGCGCTCCGGCCCGGATCTCCAGTACCTGTTCGTCAATGGCCGCAGCGTCCGCGACCGCACCGCCGCGCACGCGATTCGCCGGGCGTATCAGGATGTCCTGTTCAAGGACCGCTACCCGGCCTATGTGTTGTACTTGCAGGTCGACCCCGATCAGGTGGATGTCAACGTCCACCCGGCCAAGCACGAGGTCCGGTTCCGGGACGGCCGCCTGATCCATGACTTCCTCTCGCGCAAGCTCAGCGAGGCGCTCGCCGGCGTGCGGCCAGTGGAATCAGGTGGTGAACAGGCCCCGGCGGCGTCGGCTCCGGAGCCCTCGGCGGGTGTCGCGGCAGCCGCTGCCGTGCCGAGGCAACCGGCTCAGCGTGGCCTGGGTCTCGGTGTGGCCGAGGCACGGGCGCTGTATGCACCCACAGGCGGCGACGCCGCAGCCGAATCAGCGCCCGGGGCAGCGGCGGTGGCCCCGGCAGTCACGCAGACGCCGGAGGCGGGGGACAGCCCGCCGCTGGGCTATGCCCTGGCCCAGATCCACGGGGTGTTTATTCTTGCGCAGACGGCCGAGGGCGTAGTGCTGGTGGATATGCACGCGGCCCACGAGCGGGTGGTCTACGAGCGCATGAAGGAAGGGCTGGCGGCGGACGGCGTGGCCCAGCAGGCCCTTCTGGTACCGGCGGGGGTGGCCGTAACGCCGGCCGAGGCGGATGTCACCGAAGAGCACGCGGAGACGCTCCGCCGCGTGGGTCTGGAGCTTGACCGCAGTGGGCCTGACAGTGTCCGCGTGCGCGCCGTGCCGAGTCTCCTCCGGCATGCGGACCCGGCGCGCCTGGTGGCTGACGTACTGGCCGCGTTGCATCGCCATGGCGATGGCGCGGCTGTCGAAGAGCGGCTGAATCACGTGCTCGCCACCATGGCGTGCTACGGCTCCGTTCGGGCCAACCGCCAGCTGGAGTTGGCCGAAATGAATGCCCTGCTGCGGGCCGTGGAGAACACGCCCAATAGCGGCCAGTGCAACCACGGCCGGCCGACATGGACGTATCTGCCCATGAGTGCCCTGGATCGTTTGTTCATGCGCGGGCAGTAGCCGCGTGGACAGGACCGTCGTGCCTTGCATTCTTGGTCCCACGGCCTCCGGCAAGACCGGGGTCGCGCTGGCGCTGGCGCAGCGGTTACCGGTGCGTGTCATCAGTATGGACTCGGTTCAGGTCTACCGCGGCCTGGATATTGGTACCGCCAAGCCGGATGCGGCCACGCGGCGAGCGGTGCCACACCACCTGGTGGACATCCGTGACCCGGCGCAGCCGTATTCCGCCGCGACTTTTTGCCACGATGCCCGGGGCGAGATCGACGCGGCGCGGTCCGCCGGGCAGTGGCCGTTGCTGGTCGGCGGCACCATGCTGTACTTCCGGGCGCTGGCCCACGGGCTGGCGCCGCTGCCGGAGGCCGACGCGGAGACCCGGCGTGCCCTGGAGTCCGAGGCGGCTGCGCGTGGTTGGCCCGCCCTGCATGCGCAATTGCGCGACGTCGACCCGGCCAGCGCGGAGCGTATTGAGCCGGGCGACAGCCAGCGCATTCAACGGGCGCTGGAGGTCTATCGGCTCAGTGGTGTCCCCATGAGCGCGCTGTGGCAGCAGACAGTCGAGCAGGGTGATCTGCGTTTGCGGCCCTGGGTGATCTGCCCGCCCACGCGCGGTGAATTGCACGAACGCATCGAACAGCGTTTCCGGGGTATGCTGTCGGCGGGGCTGGTGGACGAGGTGCGAGCCCTGCGGGCGCGCGGGGATTTGCACCCGGACCTGCCGGCCATTCGGGCGGTGGGCTACCGTCAGGCGTGGCAGTACCTCGACGGGGCACTGGATGCGGACGGGCTGCTTGAGCGCGGCGTGATCGCCACCCGCCAGCTCGCCAAACGCCAGCTCACGTGGCTGCGGCGGGAGGCGGATGCGGTCTGGTTGCGCGTCGGTAACGCCCATGACGCGGCCGCGCAGATCGCGCGCGATTTAGGCCACCAGTGGGACTGACGCGGGCCCCTGCCACGCTGGACTCGGCCGGGCCAGCGTCGCATGCTACACTGCAGCAGTGTTCGCGCGGGCCGGGTTGCCGCTGCCCCCGAAAAACAAGAATTCAACGGGAAAGCAAGGGGTTGGATCCATGTCCAAAGGACAGTCGCTGCAGGAGCCTTTTCTCAACGCACTGCGCAAGGAACGGATTCCCGTCTCCATCTACCTGGTCAACGGCATCAAGCTCCAGGGCCAGATCGAATCCTTTGATCAGTTCGTCATTTTGCTGCGGAATACCGTCAATCAGATGGTCTACAAGCACGCGGTCTCCACCATCGTGCCCGCCCGCAACGTGAAGTTGCCGGCGGGTGAGGCTGAACGGGGAACGCCGGACGTTGGTAACGAGTAACCCGCCCACCCACGGCGCCTCGGCGCTGAGCCTGTTCGAGCGCCCGGACGCTGGCGAACGGGCGTTGCTGGTGCATCTGGATACGGGTGGACAGGATGTCTCCGAGGCGCTGGCGGAGTTGCGATCACTGGCGGCCTCGGCGGGCGCCGAAGAAGTGGACACCCTGGT
>JAWOFB010000119.1:0-8947 GCA_046482445.1 Ectothiorhodospiraceae bacterium
CACAGGATGATGGCAATCCAGCGGAAACGGCTCATCTCCGGGCGCTGAAGACCGCCGAGCCGCGCACTCCCGGCGGGCGTGAACAGCAGGCCCATGGCGATCACGAAGGTCGCCAGCAGCAGCAGCTGGAAGTACGACCCCAGCACCCGCGCCGTCACCTCGAAGCCCGCGCCGATCCCCTTCGCGACGCCCTCCAGATCAACCAGAGAGGCACCGAGAAAGATCAGGACGAAGCCGATGCTCAAGCCCACGACCAGCGGATCGCCAACGCGGGAAGCCGCGGCCGCCCGCGAGGTTGCCGATGGATTGGCCATATTGAATTGACTCCAGAGTCGATGGGCCACCGCGCCCGGGTGAGCGGGAGCGACCACCCGTGTGCGCCGGACACGTCCATGACCGGCCCGCAAAAAGCCTGGAAGCTTAACACCTTTTTACTTCCTTAAAGGTTAGTAAGCCCCATGGTCCTTGCAGTCCCACACCCGGCGACTGTCTCGCCGTCGTCCCGAACCCACGGTTAGGCGGGGACGCCGGGCGTGCTTCGAGCGAGCCGTTTGGTCGCGCCCTGGCGATGAGACACTGCCCGCCATTTGACGCACCGCGGGTCCTCGCTTTAAATTATACAGATCGTTCTATCTACTTATGGGTGGTTCCATGGCGTCCCAGAAACGCGAGATCTTGCTGGATACCGCTGAACGCCTGTTCTACGCCGAGGGCTTCCACGCCACCGGCATTGATCGCGTCGTGGCCGAGGCGGGCGTCGCGCGGATGACCCTTTACAACCACTTCGCGTCCAAGGAAGCGCTCATCGAAGCGGTTCTCGAGCGCCGCTACGAGCGCTATCTGGACGACCTCCGGCAAGCGGTTTACGGCGCCGTCGCGAGTGACGCCGTGATGGCGTTGGCCGAGATCCACTGCCGCTGGCTGGAGACCACCGCCAACCGCGGCTGCATCGTCATCAAGGCCATCGGCGAATTCGAGCAACACTACCCGGCCATCGCCGACCAGGGACGCGCACTCAAGCGCAGGCTGCTCTCGGTGATCCGCCACGCCGTGTCCCGCGCGCACGGCGTGGACGATGCCGCCATGGCGGAACGCCTGTTGGTGGTACTCGAGGGCGCCGACGCCCTGGTCCCGGTCCTGGGACCTGCCGCGGTCACCAGCCACGTACGGACCATCATCCCTGTCATTCTTGCCCACCCGACCGAGGTCGATTCATGAAACCTGTGAGTGCTACCAGCTTCGCCGTGCTTGGCGCCGGGCTGATCGCGATTGCCTTCGGGCTTGCCCGCTACGCGTTCGGGTTATTCGTGCCGGCCATCCGGACGACACTGGACCTGTCCGCCGACCAGGTGGGCATCGTGGGCTCGCTGGCATTTATCAGCTTTTGCCTTGCCAGCGTTGTCGCCCCGCTCATCGCGGATCGCCTGGGCCCGCGTTACACGGCCACGCTCTCCGGCGCCCTGGCCGTGGTCGGCCTGACCCTGATCAGCCAGGCCACGGACGCGATTGTCCTCGGCATTGGCATCTTCGCCTGCGGGGTCTGCACCGGTCTCATGATGCCCGCCCTGTCATCCGGCGTGCAGGTGGCCGTGCGTTCGGACCTGCGCGGGCGTGTCAACGCCGTCATGAACGCCGGCACCAGCGCCGGCCTGATCGTCTGCGTGCCCACCGTGCTGCTTTTGAGCGATGCCTGGCGCATGGCCTACGGCTCGTTCGCCGTGCTCGCGGCCCTTGGCGTTGCGGCAGCGCTTTTCCTGATCCCCGCGAACGCGCCCCGGCACGACGCGCATCCGCCACCGAAACCCCCGGTGGCAGCGAGCCAGTGGCGGCAGGTCGCGCACTTGACCGTGTTCTGCTTCGCCATGGGTCTGGCAGCCACGGCCTACTGGATTTTCACGCCGGACCTGATTGTTAACGTCGGTGGCCTGCCGGAGCGACTCACGGGGTATCTCTGGCTGATGATCGGCGTTACGGGCCTTGCCGGAGCCTGGGCCAGCGATCTGGGTGACCGGATCGGCGCCCACGTGACCCAGGCGCTGGCACTGGTGGGTCTCGCAGTGGCGACGGTCCTGGTCGCCCTCGCGCCAGGCCAGTTGTGGCTGGCCATCATCTCGGCAGGGATTTTCGGCTGGGCCTTCATGACCCTGAGCGGGTTGTATCTGGTCACCGGCATCCGGCTGTTACGCGAGCGCCCGGCCATGGGGCCGGTGGTACCGTTCCTGGCGATCACGGTCGGCCAGTCCGTGGGCTCGCCGCTCGTGGGGTGGACCATCGCCGGCATAGGCCACGTGCAAGCCTTCATGGTCTTCGCGATCGTCACGCTCCTGATCGCCGCGGCATCGCCCTTCTTCCCGCGCCCATCGCCGGATCACGTGGTGGAAAGCGAGCGTAGCTCGCCGTTGACCGGGCCAACCGCGCCGGCCCACGAAGCGGGTGTCCAACCGGCCAAACCGGACTCCCCCAACGCACCGACATAACCACCGGTGGCCTGGCCGCCGGGCTTTCGGCCGCGAACCGCAAAGAACCAATGAGTGGGGAACGGCCGCAGGGCATGGCACCGCCGGCCCGCTTGCGGGGGCATCCGAGCCGGACCGTCAGGCACAAGCCTGGCGCGAGACAGGAGCCGTGGCACTGCGGAGGCAGACCGGCCTCGCAGTGTCACGATTCACGGGCTCTTACTGATCCGCGGACACCTGCGTCTCGCGCTGCAGCTCCATCTCCAGCTCGACCCGGCGATTCGGCGCCAGGCAGTCGATCAGCTCGTCGCGACCCTCCGCGTCCTCGCAGGTCACGCGCGGGTCGGCCTCGCCGCGGCCCTCGACGCTCACGTCGACGCCCGCCAAGTCAGCGCGCTGTTGCAGATAATCGGCAACGGATCGTGCACGCTCGCGGGAGAGTTCCAGGTTGTTGTCTTCGCTGCCGATGCGATCGGTGTACCCGATAATCGTAATGGCCTGGACATCCCATTCACCGGTGCGTCGGTCCATCAGCGAATCAATGCTGTCCTCGGCTGTATCGGTCAACGTGGCATCGCCGAACTCGAAGAGCGTATCGGCATCGAGGCGGTCGGTTTCCGTCCGCGTCTCGGTCCGGGTCTCCGGCTCGGGAGCCGGCTCCGGCTCGTCCTCGGCTTCGGCAACCGTGTCGCCACACTCTTCCACGGGCGCGCCATCCGGCTGACTCGGGTCGCGCCAGCATTCACCGTCAGCGTTCTTCCAAGGCTGGCCCTCACCGTTGGTCCACGTGGTGTCGACGCCGCTGTCGCCCTGCTGCGCGAGGGCGAGCGGCGACACCGCCAGAGCGGCACCCAGCAGGAGACTGATCAAAAGGGGGCGAGCGGCGCCTGATGTCCTGTGTTGCAACATACTCGTACGTCCGATATTGGCTGGCCCGACGGGCCACGTCGATAAAACCGGTGACGCGGTTACCCCGCGGCACGGCCGCTGAAGATCGCGCACGCCGCAGAAACTGGTGCCGATCTCATCGCCGTGCAGTATAGCGACGCTGCCCGGGAGTCGAGTCGGTCATGGTGTTCTCACTGCGACATCCCCGCGCTGTACGGGACACAGGCTGGGTGCGCATTGCCGGCAGGAGGCCGCCGGGCGCGCTTGACTCTGTCAGGATTCCGGCCGCCTGCGCTGCCGCCGGCACCGCTCGCTGCAGTAGCGCACGTGCGGCCAGTCGCGCGCCCATTTCCGCCGCCAGCGGAACGGGCGCTTGCACACGGGACAGATCTTCTCCGGCAGCGGTCGCTGGGCCACCTCGGCAGCCTCCTGGAATGAACCAACAGTGGGACACGCTCCGGCTGACCGTGTTCCCGTGGCCACCCGGCCCTGCTCAGACGTCCAGGAATCGCGCGTGATGGCGCAGATGCTCCTCCATGAACGTGGCGATGAAGTAGTAGGAGTGATCATAGCCGGGCTGATAGCGCAGGGTCAGGGCGACCTGCGCCTCGGCACACGCCGCCTCCAGGGCCTCGGGCCGGAGCTGGCCGTCGGCCAGGAAGTTGTCGGCGTCCCCTTGATCCACCAGCACCGCCAGGTCCGTCCCGCGGGCCCGGATGAGCTCACTGGCGTCCCAGGCAGCCCAGGCGCTGCGATCCGCTCCCAGGTAGTGGCTGAACGCCTTCTCGCCCCAGGGGGCGTTGACCGGGTTGGCCACCGGGGCGAAGGCGGACACCGAGCGGTAGCGGCCCGGATTCGCCAGGGCACAGACCAACGCCCCGTGACCGCCCATGGAGTGCCCGCTGATGGCTTCGCGCCCGTCCAGGGGAAATTGCTCGTGCACCAGATCAGGCAGCTCCGCGGTGACGTAGTCGTACATGCGGTAATGCCGGTCCCACGGCACCTGCGTTGCATTGAGGTAGAAACCGGCCCCGGAGCCGAAGTCATAGCTGTCGTGCTCGCCCGGCAGATCCGTGCCCCGCGGGCTGGTATCCGGACAGACAATAGCGACGCCGAGCTCGGCGGCCACGCGCTGGGCACCGGCCTTTTGCATGAAGTTCTCGTCCGTACAGGTAAGCCCCGAGAGCCACCACAGCACCGGCACGGCCCCGTCCCGAGCCTGCGGCGGCAGGTAGATGGAAAAGGTCATGGCGCAGTCGAGCACACCGGAGTCATGCCGGTAGCGCTCCAGCCAGCCGTCAAAGCTCTTCTGGCAGGCAACCCGTTCCAGATTCGCAGTCATTGGGATCTCCGTTAGGGGAACGCTAAATAATCCCCGTGGGTCTCTGCGCTTCATGGTGGCGCGGACGCGGGCAGCTGAAAAGCCACTCAGTTCGAATCGGTCGTACACGCGCTGCATCGGCCAGAGACTCGCGGGAATTGTTTAGCGTTTCCCTTAGTAATGCAGGACGGTGCGGATGCTCTCGCCGCGATGCAGCAGCTCGAAGGCGTCGTTGATCCGCTCGAAGGGCATGTCGTGGGTGATGAACTCGTCGATCCGGATGCGCCCCTGCATGTAGTCGTCGACGTAGCCGGGCAGCTCGCTGCGACCCTTCACACCGCCGAAGGCCGAGCCCTTCCAGACGCGCCCGGTCACCAGCTGTACGGGGCGCGTGCGGATCTCCTCGCCGGCCCCGGCCACGCCGATAATCACCGACTCGCCCCAGCCCTTGTGGCAGCACTCCAGGGCCGAGCGCATGACGTTGACGTTGCCGATGCACTCGAAGGAATAATCCACGCCGCCGTCGGTGAGATCGATAATGACCTGCTGGATGGCGTCGTCGTAGTCGTTGGGGTTGACGCATTCGGTGGCACCGAACTGGCGAGCGAGCGTGAACTTGTCCGGGTTCACGTCGATGGCGATGATGCGCTCGGCGCCGATCATGTGCGCGCCCTGGATCACCGCCAGGCCGATGGCGCCCAGGCCGAAGACGGCCACCGTGGCGCCGGGCTCCACCCCGGCGGTGTTGTAGACCGCGCCGATGCCGGTGGTGACGCCGCAGCCGAGCAGGCAGATCTTGTCCATGGGTGCCTCCGGCGAGACCCGCGCCAGGGACACCTCCGGCAGTACGGTGTACTCGCTGAACGTCGAGCAACCCATGTAGTGATGCAGCGGCTTGCCGTTCAGGGAGAACCGCGAGGTGCCGTCGGGCATCACGCCCTGGCCCTGGGTCGCGCGTACGGCGCTGCACAGGTTGGTCTTGCCGGAGCGGCAGAACTTGCACTCGCCGCATTCGGCCGTGTAGAGCGGGATAACGTGATCGCCGGGACGAACACTGGTTACGCCCGGCCCCGTGTCCTCGACGACGCCGGCGCCCTCGTGGCCGAGCACCGACGGGAACAGGCCCTCCGGGTCGGAACCGGACAGGGTGTAGGCATCCGTGTGACACACGCTGGTGGCGCTGATGCGCACCAGCACTTCGCCGGCACCGGGACCGGCGACGTCGATTTCTTCCAGCACCAGCGGTTTGTTCGGCTCCATGGCGACGGCGGCACGGGATTTCATGGCGATCTCCTTGATGGGCTCGTTGCGCTAGGTAACCGCGGCAGTTTAGGCACTACGCTGGTTGCGTTTAAGGCATCATGCGACAAGGGATCATTGCCGGAGAGCAACGATGCAGCACTGGGACCGGATCGAGGCCTTTGTGGAAGTGGTTCGCCAGGGCGCGTTCGCCGATGCCGCCCGCCACCTGGGCGTGTCGGCCTCCCACGTCAGCCGTCTTGTCGCGCGTCTGGAGACGCAGCTGGACACCCAGTTGCTCTACCGCACCACGCGCCAGCTGCATCTCACGGATGCCGGTGAGGTCTATTTCGACCACTGTGCCCACCTGTTCGACGGCTTCCGGGAAGCGCTGGACGCCATCGGTGATTTCCGCCAGCGCCCGTCCGGGGTGTTGCGGCTCACGGCGGCGGCCACGTTCGGCGAATTGTATGTCGCGCCACTGGTCAATGACTTCATCCGCGAGCACCCGCAACTCAGCGTCGACCAGACGTTCACGAACCGTCGCGTGGATCTTGTGGGCGAGGGCTTCGATGTGGGCATCCGTGCCGGTACACTGCCGGACTCGTCGCTGATCGCCCGGCGCCTGTGCCCGCGGCGAGAGTACGTCGTGGGTTCGCCGGAGTACTTCCGCGAGCATCCGCCGCCGCGCACGCCCGAGGAGCTGACGAAGCACAACTGCCTGACGGGATCCACGGACTACTGGACCTTCGACACCGGCGGGCAGCACCGGCACGTGCGCGTCAGCGGCAACTGGCGCGGCAACTCCGGCCTGGCCCTGGTAGACGCGGTGCGCAAGGGGCTGGGACTGGCCCAGTTGCCGGATTATTATGTCGACGATGCCCTGGCATCCGGGGATCTGGTCTCTGTCCTGGATGACGACGCCTGCAGCCATACCGCCGTCTGGGTCGTCTATCCGCGTCATCGGCACCTGTCACCCAAGGTGCGCCAATTCGTCGACTTCCTGGTCCAGCACATGGGCCACCCCGCCGACACCAAGCCGGAGAAACCAGCGCATGCCGATGATCCTGCATAACCGGCCTGCCACGTTTGCTGCCACAGCCGCCGCCATGCCCGCGACGCCCATTCCGTGGCGCTGCCCGGGTGGGCGGCGATGACGCATCCAACGGGGGTCAGCAACCTCCTGCTCGCCGGGCTCACGCTCCTGGTGGCCACTATCGCCGTGCTCCTGCTCATCGCCGGCTGGGTTCTCATGGACCGGGAGCGCGCCCACGAGACGGCCATGAACACGGCTCTCCTGGAGAGCATCCGCGGTGAGCTGCAAGTGGGTTACGCCGCCCTGGAGGAGCAGCTCCGCGAGCGGGAACCAGTCTACCGCGATCTGCACGCGCAGGCGCGCGAGGCCATCCAGGCCGCCGGCTGGCAGGATGCCGATCTGGACGCGATCGCCGACCGCCTGGGCGAGACACTGGGCGACACCGTTCATCTGTACATCATCAACCCCGAGAAAACCGTTGTGCGCAGCACGTTCCCGCCGGACCGGGGACTGGATTTCACCGACGACGGCTTCGCGGACGTCCGGGCGATCCTGGACACGGTCCAGCGCGAGAACCGAACCCTGGTGGGGCCGCCGACGCTGGAGGTCGCCAGTCGCGAGTTTCGCATCTACTCCTACAGCCCCCTGGGAGACGCGGGCTACAGCCTGGAACTCGGATTCAGCCCGGACGCAATCGCCGAACTCTTCGGGCGCATGGACGCCCGCATGGACGATCACGCGATCTACCGCTGGGACCTGTTTTTCCTGTTCCAGGAGGACTGGCTCATGGCACTGACACCGCGCTCCGCCATTGCCGGCTTGTCCAAGGACGAGGCCTATGAGCAGATCCCCGAGGCCAGCGAGGGCGAGCTCCGGCTGTTCCACGAGGCTATCCGCCAGCGCGGTATTCACAGTCCGCCGTCACGGCCCGATCAGCACTACGCTTGGCTGAATCGCATTGAACTCAACGAGGGCGAGTACCTGGACGTCGTGGCGCGGCTGGAAATGCAGCAAAGCGCCACGGACAGCATCCAGGACATGCTCATCACGGTGTTCGCCGTGGTGACAGCCCTGGTCCTGCTTGCGGCTATCATTTTCCACCTGGGCATCCGTCGCCTGCTCGCGGTTCCCCTGCGCCACGCGGCGGCTGCGGCCGCGAACCGCGAGCCCATCACCGTCGCCGGCCCCTTCGCGCAGGTGCGGGAACTCCATACGCTCGCGGAGCATCTCAACCGGGGCCTGGAGAAAAGCCGCATGGAGGTGACGGGCCTGGACCGGCTCGCCCATACGGACGCCCTGACGGGGCTGCCCAACCGCCTGGGACTGGACAAGCAGCTCACCGAAATAATGACGCTGCACCGGGCTAACAGCGACCCTCTCGCCCTGGCGGTCATTGACCTCGATCACTTCAAGGTGATCAATGACGAACAGGGCCACGCCGCCGGTGATCGCATCCTCCAGCGCACCGCCGAGGTGCTGCGCGGCTCCTTGCGCGAGGGCGACACCATCGGGCGCTGGGGTGGTGAAGAGTTCGTCGTGTTGATGCCCCGGACGGACCGGGACGCCGCCCGGGAGGTCGCCAACCGGCTCCGTCGCGCCCTGGCAGCGGATACCGCCATGCAGACCAGCCGCATCACCGCCAGCGGCGGCATTGCCGTTCTGACGCCCCAGGACAGCTCCGCCACGCTTTTCCAGCGTGCGGATGAAGCCCTGTACGCGGCCAAGAAAGCTGGCCGTGACCGCGTGATCACCGCGCAAGACCCGAACGAGCCTAGTGTCCCGTCCCAGAAGGACTTGCGATGAATGAGGCCCTGCCGCGTCGTCAGAGCAAGGCGCGGCGACGAAGACGTAGTGGCGCTACGGCGAGGAGGCGCAACGCAGCGCTGGCGACGCTGGGGCCTCCCTGTGGGCGCCCCGGCGGGCCGGTCTTGCGGCGTTGACGCCGCTCGACGTGGTATCGCCACGCCTTCGCGTCGTCGCCTTGCAATCCCGGCCCGGCGGAGCGCA
>JAWOFB010000107.1:0-3006 GCA_046482445.1 Ectothiorhodospiraceae bacterium
CGCCTCGGCCGATAGCGCTCAGGGACCGCAACACCCTGCTCGCGCAGGTCCTGCTCCCAGGCCAGCAAATCGCCCAGCGCCAGACCCTGGCGGGTGGCGTACGCACTCAACGTGAGCCCACTCGCGTGAGCGTGATAGAGATAGCCCAGCCAGCGGGCCCGTGCCGGGGACATCCACATCATCCAAGCCTCCTATCAATCCGGAAGGCTCAGTGTCCCCGACCGGCGAAAGGCTCAACAGATGGGGTTCGTGGAGCGGTTACATCCGGTGCTGCGTTTGGGTTTTTTTTTGGTGTTGCATTCCGTGACTTTCACGATTCATGGATTTGTGACTGTCACGAAACAAGGAACTCACCATGCCGCACTTCCCCACCGGACCCGAGGCCATGACGCAAGCACAGCGCAAGCGCGAGCAACGCACACGCGATTAGATCGCGATCATGGACCGCAGCCCCGACGAGTGGACCGAGCGCCAGTGCATTATGGTCCTGTCTCGCAACTACGGCGACGCGCTAGAGGCTAGCGCCTGGAATCGGCTGGGGAGGTTGAGGGGATGGCAGTCGCGTGACGGTCACCCTCCAGAGCCTCGGATGACGGTCTTTCACGGCGGGCGCGCGCCGCATCCGGATTTGTTACCCTCCGCGCATGATTATGATTCTGATTGCTGCGCTCATCGGGGCCGTGTTCGGCGGTTTTCGCGGTCTCATCATCGGCGCGCTCATTGGCGCGGTGTTGCGCTGGGGTCTGCGCCTGGCCCTGCGGCGGGGCCTGGTTCTGGTCCAGAAGCAGTTCCTGGAGTCGACGTTCGCGGTCATGGGGGCCCTGTGCAAGGCGGACGGGGTCGTCACCCGCGACGAGATCCAGACCGCTGAACGGCTCTTCGAGCGGCTCCAGCTCAGCGGCGAGCAGCGCGAACGGGCCCGGCGGGCGTTCGAGCGCGGCAAGACGCCGGAGTTCGATCTGGATGCCGAGGTGACCCGGCTGGCCCGGGTGTGCCGGCGCAACGGGCCACTGCTGCAGATGTTCCTGCAGCTCCAGTTATCCGCCATCGCGGCGGACGGTCAGGTCCACCCGGCCGAGCACGACATGCTGGTGCGGGTGGCGCGCGGCCTGGGGCTGTCGGAGGCGGACGTGGCGCGCCTGGAGGCGCTGCTGCGCTCGTCGGCGGGTCAGGCCCAGAGCGATGGCCCGAGCCTGGATGACGCCTATGCCGTGCTGGGCGTGTCGTCCGACGCCAGCGACGACGAGGTCAAGCGCGCCTACCGCCGGCTCATGAATCAGAACCACCCGGACAAGCTCGCGGGCAAGGGGCTGCCCGAGAACATGCAGGAAATGGCCGAGGAAAAGACGCGCGAGATCGCGCGGGCCTACAAGGTGATCAAGGAAGCCCGCCAGATGACCTGAGGTGCCAGGAGAGGCACGACCGGCGGCCTTCGGAGAACCATGACACAGCCGCAACGCGCGTTTGACCTGATCGTTTTCGGGGCGACGAGTTTCGTCGGCCGACTGGTTTGCGAGTACCTGGTCGCTGCCTACGGCGTGAACGGTTCCCTGCGCTGGGCGGCGGCGGGACGTTCGCAGGAGCGGCTGGAGCGCGTCCGGGCCGAGTTGGGCGAGGGGGCCGCGGCGTTGCCGCTGGTTACCGCGGATGCCGCCGACGAGGAGGCCTTGCTGGCCCTGTGCCGCCAGACCCGCCTGGTGATCGCCACCGTCGGTCCCTACAGCGTCCACGGCGAGCCGCTGGTTAGCGCCTGTGCGCGCTCCGGCACCGACTATTGTGACCTCGCCGGAGAGACGCCCTGGATCCGGACCATGATCCGCCGCTACGAGTCCACGGCGGCGACCTCCGGCGCCCGTATCGTCCACGCCTGCGGCTTCGATTCCGTGCCTTCCGATCTCGGCGTGCACACGCTGCAGCGGGAGGCGCAGCGCCGGTTCGGCGAGCCGCTCGACCGGGTCCGATTCCGGGTTCGCGCGGCGCGCGGTGGTTTCTCCGGCGGCACGGTGGCCAGCATCAGCCACGTCCTTGCCCAGGCCCGCGGGGACCCCGGGCTGCGCCGGATCCTCGCCGATCCCTACAGTCTGTGCCCGGACGGCCACGGATTCACGGCCCGTCAGCCCGTGGTGTCGGGCGCGTCGTTCGACGCCCGCTTCGACGCCTGGGTGGCCCCGTTTCTCATGGGCCCGATCAACACCCCCGTGGTGCACCGGTCCAATGCCCTGCGCGGCGGTGCCTACGGCAACGGCTTTCGCTACGACGAGGCGGTGCTAACCGGCCGGGGTATGGGCGGTCGCCTGCGGGCACTGGTTCTCGGCACCGGGCTCAAGATGCTGACCATCGGGCTCATGCTGCGCTCGACACGCTGGCTGCTGCGGCGGCTGGTGCTGCCCGCTCCGGGTCAGGGGCCGGATCGCAGCCAGCGGGAAAACGGCTTCTTTGATCTGCGCCTGGCGGGCGAGAGCGTATCGGGGGCGCGGCTCGGTCTGCGCGTCACTGGTGATCGCGATCCGGGTTATGGCGCCACGGCCCGGATGGTGGCGGAAGCCGCCGTCTGCCTGCTCTATGAGGCGGCGGACGAGGCCCCGGCCGGGTTCCCGACCCCGGCGGTTGCCATGGGCGATGCCCTGGTTGAGCGCCTGTGCGAACGAGCCGGGGTGCGCTTTCAGGTGACAGACTGATGGGGGTTCGACCCCGCTACGGTTGCGATCACATGCACGGCATCACCGGCGACACGCTGCTGGAACGCACACGGGGAACCGCGCTGGCGCAGGGATGTCCCATCCGAGGTAGAAGTGGCGATGAGGGGGCGAGTTCGATAGCGCATGCATCACGGTGACGGTCTTCTCTACACGCGCGCCGACTGGGCCGCCCGGTACGCCGCGACCAATCGGCCGCGCTACGTGGCGCCCGCCAGCGAGCGGGCCTTTATCTTCGACTACGCGGAGGTCGCCGGCATGCCGGCGGCGGGCTCGTAGTCGAAGATAAAGGCCCGCTCGCTGGCGGGCG
>JAWOFB010000328.1:0-3751 GCA_046482445.1 Ectothiorhodospiraceae bacterium
TCAACGGGCTGGTGGCGGAGCGAACCGACAGTTCCCTGCGCATGTTCGATCTGGCCTGGGTGGGCGTCCCCGTCGCCGTGGTGGGTCTGGTGTTCATCGTCGCCACCACACGCTGGTTGCTGCCCGAGCGCAAACCGCCCATGGCCCGGCTGCGTGACCCCCGGGAATACAGCGTGGAGATGCTGGTGGACCCGGAAGGGCCCCTGGTGGGCCGGACCATCGAGAACGCGGGGTTGCGCCATCTGTCCGGGATGTTCCTGGCGGAGATCGACCGGGACGGGCAGATCCTGCCGGCGGTATCGCCGCGGGAGCGCCTCCAGTCCGGGGACCGGTTGGTGTTCGTGGGCGTGGTGGACTCCGTGGTCGAACTCCAGAAAATCCGCGGTCTGACGCCGGCCACCGATCAGGTGTTCAAGCTCGAGGGGCTGCGCTCCGAGCGAATCATGGTGGAGGCCGTGGTCTCGGGGACCTGCCCGGTTGCGGGCCGGACCATCCGCGACGGTGACTTCCGGTCGCGCTACGATGCCGTGGTCATCGCGGTGGCACGCAACGGCGAGCGCCTGGGCGGCAAGATCGGCGATATCGTGATCCAGCCGGGCGATACCCTGCTGCTCGAGGCCAAGCAGGCGTTCCTGGAGCAGCAGCGCAACAACCGGGATTTCTTCCTGGTGAGTCAGGTGGAGGACTCGTCGCCCCCGCGCCACGAGCGCGCGCCGGTGGCCATGCTCATGCTGGCGGTCATGGTGGTCACCGCCGGGGCCGGGTGGCTCAGCCTACTGGAGGCGGCGCTGCTCGCCGGTGGCGGCATGCTGATCACGGGTTGCTGTTCCGTGGAAACGGCGCGGCGTAACATCGACTGGTCCGTGATCCTGGTGATCGCCGCCGCCTTCGGCCTGGGTGAGGCCATGGCCGAGACCGGAGTGGCCCGGGAGATGGCGGTCACGGTCATTGATCTCGCGGGCGTCGACCCGTTGCTGAACCTGGCGGCGATCTACCTGCTCACGGCGCTGTTCACGGCCGTGTTGACGAACAACGCGGCGGCACTGCTCATGTTCCCCATCGCCATGGCGGTGGCGGGGGATCTGAATGTCAGTGTCATGCCGTTCGTGGTGGCCATCATGATGGCGGCATCGGCAAGCTTTGCCACGCCCATCGGCTATCAGACGAATCTCATGGTGTATGGACCGGGCGGCTACCGGTTCTCGGACTTTCTCCGGATGGGGTTGCCGCTCAACCTGGTCACGGCGGTCATGGCCGTCCTGATCATCCCCTGGGTCTGGGGTTTCTGAATCCGGCCCGCAGCGCGGGCGACGACAAAATGACTGCGACGAGGTGGAGACGATGACAGCGAGCTGGAAAGACCTGACCGCCCCTCACGGCGGCGAGCTCAAGGAGCTGCTGGTGGACGGCGAGCGCGCCCAGGCGCTGCGCGACGAGGCAGCCGGGCTGCCGTCCTGGGATCTGACCGATCGCCAGGTCTGCGATATCGAACTGCTGCTCAACGGCGGTTTCTCGCCGCTGGACGGCTTCCTGCGCGAGGCCGATTACGAGCGCGTCTGCCGTGACATGCGCCTGGCCGACGGCACGCTCTGGCCCATCCCGATCAATCTGGATGTCAGCGAGGCCTTTGCCGGCGAGCTGAGCAGCGGTGACCGCATCGCCCTGCGCCACCCCGAGGGCATGGTGCTGGCGGTGATGACGGTCACCGACTGTTACCGCCCGGACCTGCGGCAACAGGCCGAGCAGGTCTACGGCGCGGCCGACGAGGCCCACCCGGAGGTCTTCCGGTTGCTGCATCAAACACACCCGGTGTTCCTGGGCGGGCCGCTGGAAGGCGTCGAAGCGCCGCCGCACCACACCTTCAAGCACCTGCGTCACTCGCCGCGGGAACTGCGCGACTGGTTCGCCAAGATGGGCTGGACCAACGTAGTCGCCTTCCAGACCCGCAACCCCATGCACCGCGCCCACGTGGAGCTCGCCAAGCGGGCCTCCCAGAAAGGCGAGGCCAATCTGCTTATCCATCCGGTGGTCGGCATGACCAAGCCCGGGGACGTGAACTACTTCGTGCGCGTGCGCTGCTACCAGGAGGTGATCAAGTACTTCCCGGCCCAGACCACGCAGCTCAGCCTGCTGCCGCTGGCCATGCGCATGGGCGGCCCGCGCGAGGCCGTGTGGCACGCCATCATCCGCAAGAACCACGGCTGCTCGCGGTTCATTGTCGGTCGTGACCACGCGGGTCCGGGCAAGAACAGCCAGGGCGAGGAGTTCTACGACCCCTATGCCGCCCAGGAGATGGTGGAGTCCTTCCAGGACGAACTGGGCATCGCCATGCAGCCCTTTGAGGAAATGGTCTACGTGGAGGACAAGGCCCAGTACCTGCCGCGCTCGGAGGTGCCGGACGACGCCCGGGTCCTCACCATGTCCGGGACCGAGCTGCGCCGCCGCCTGCGCGAGGGCCTGGACGTGCCGGACTGGTTCTCCTATCCGGAGGTCATCGCGCGTCTGCGCCAGGCCTACCCGCCCAAGAAGCAACAGGGCTTTACCGTGTTCTTTACCGGTCTGTCCGGGTCGGGCAAATCCACCGTGGCCAACGTGCTCGTGGCCAAGCTCATGGAACACGGGACGCGGCCGGTGACACTGCTCGACGGCGATCTGGTGCGCAAGCACCTGTCCAGCGAGCTGGGCTTCTCGAAGGAACACCGGGAGATCAACATCCGCCGCATCGGCTTCGTTGCCAGCGAGATCACCAAAAACGGCGGTGTCGCCATCTGTGCGCCCATCGCCCCGTATCGGGCCACGCGCCGCGAGGTACGCGAGATGGTGAGCCAGGGTGGCGGCTTCATCGAGGTCTACGTGGCCACCCCGTTGTCGGTTTGCGAACAGCGCGATCGCAAGGGGCTCTACGCCAAGGCCCGGTCGGGGCAGATCACCCAGTTCACCGGCATCGACGATCCCTACGAGGAGCCGGAGAATCCCGAGGTGGTGGTGGACACCTCAAAGTATTCCGCCGACGAGCTGGCGCAGCAGGTGATCCTGCACCTGGAGAAACAGGGCTACATCGACCTGGAGTAGACCAGGCGGTCGCCCGGCGAACAGCAACTGCGAGGACATGCCCATGAGCCAGCCCGATTTCGACGCCGTGATCGCCATCGCCCGGCGGGCGGGTGACGCCATACTGACGATCTACGACGGCCCGGAGTTCAACGTCGAGACCAAGGACGACGAGTCGCCGCTGACCGCGGCCGACCGTGCCGCCCACGCCCTGATCGACCGCGAGCTGCGGGCACTGACCCCGGAAATCCCGGTGCTCTCCGAGGAGGGCGCGGATATCCCCTACAGCGAGCGCCGGGCCTGGTCGCGTTTTTGGCTGGTGGACCCGCTCGACGGCACCAAGGAGTTCATCAAGCGCAATGGCGAGTTCACGGTGAATATCGCTCTGGTGGAGGGCAATGCGCCGGTCTGGGGTGTGATCCACGCCCCGGCCATTGATACCACCTACGCCGGCCGCGTAGGTGCGGGTGCCTGGCGTCGCAGCGGCGACGAGACCTGGCAATCGCTGGCGGTGACTGTCCCGGAAGGCGGCCACGCGGTGGTCAAGAGCCGCTCCCACCCCACGGGTGAGCTGGCCGAGTACCTGGAGACCGTCGACGTGGCCGACGAGGTCCCCGTGGGCAGCTCGTTGAAGTTCTGCGCCGTGGCGGAGGGCCGGGCGACGCTGTATCCGCGCTTCGGGCCCACCATGGAGTGGGAT
>JAWOFB010000344.1:0-6062 GCA_046482445.1 Ectothiorhodospiraceae bacterium
CGCATCCGGTGCGGCAGGGCCTGCTCTACAAGCGCACTGACGTGCCCGGGATCACGGGCGTTTCGCGACCATTCCCGAACGATCCGGCTGCCGTCTTCGGATGCAGCGCAGCCGTCCAATTCAATCCAGCCGAGATCGGCGCCGCAGCCCTCACCGGCAATCGCGACGACAGCCCCAATCGCCGAGGCCACGGCCTCGGCATTCTCCCAATCCACCGTCGCGGAGACAGCCGCAATCCGGCGCAGGCAATCACCTTGGTCGCCCGTTCCCGTCTTCCCTTGTCCATCGGAAGGAAACGTCGGACCGGCGCGATTGGTATCGGTCATGGGCCACCCGCTGGTGCGTTGGTGTTAGCTATCGTACCGCATCAACGATGACAGAGAAGAGACGTGCGCCGGTTCTGTCGGACGCGTCACACTGCGGGCGCCTGATTATGGGACGCGTCCACGCGGTGCGACGCCTGGACGGGCACCTGTGCGATTCTCAATCCGGGAGGATGTGCTCCACGACCAGTTGCACCACTTCCTGCCCCCGCCAACGATTGATCTGCAACCGGTACACCAGGCGCGGTTGTGGTGGCAGGGAGTCGCACGCCCAGCCCGCATCCACAGCCCGGAAAGCAATTGCCTCCACCGGCGCGCTACCGCCGCGGTGGGCCACCCGGAGTTTGAGATGCCGCGAACCGACCACGCGGGCATCGACAATGTCAAAGACATCGTCGAACACTGGCTCGGGAAAGCCATTGCCCCAGGGCCCGCCGGCCTCGATCCGACGTGCCGTCGCCACTGTTAAAAGCTCAGGCTCCAGGGCGCCGTCCGTGAGGCAGATTCCCTCGCGCTCCGCCTCGGGCAGCTGCACATCCACAGCGGCGACGAACGCGTCATGGAAGCGCGAAAGCGAATCGGCCGGGATCGTCAAACCGGCCGCTGCCGCATGACCGCCAAAGCGGTGGATGACGCCCGGATTCTCGGTGGCGACACGCTCGAGCACGTCGCGAATGTGCAAACCTGGTACCGACCGTGCCGACCCCTTGAGCTCGGCCTCCCCCTCCGGTGCGAAGGCGATCACCGGGCGGTGGTACCGCTCCCGCAGGCGCGACGCCAGGATACCGACGATGCCCGGATGCCAGTCGGAATCGGCGACACACAGCGCCGGCGGTGTGGGTTGGTCGCCGAGCCAGTCGGCCGCCTGTGTCAGTCCGGCCAGGGCCTGTTCTTCCATCCGCGCCTCGATGCTGCGGCGCTCCTGGTTGAGCCTGTCCAGCCGCGCCGCCCGGGCTTGTGCGTCAGCCGCTGTCTCCGCCAGCAAGCAGGCAATACCCTCCCCCATGTCCTCCAGTCGCCCGGCCGCGTTCAGGCGAGGCGCTGCGGCAAACGCCAGGTCCGTCGCCGTGCAAACGGACGGATCGCGCCCCGCCTGCTCCAGCAGGGCCGACAACCCCGGGCGACAGCGCCCGGCCCGGATGCGGCGCAGCCCTTGTTCCACCATCACCCGGTTATTCCGGTCCAGCGTGACCAGATCGGCCACCGTGCCCAGCGCAACCAGATCCAGCAGGTCGGCCATGGCCGGCGACGGATGTGTCGCCGAAAACCACCCGCGGCCCTCCAGCTCCCGCCGCAGACCAGCGAGCACATAGAAAATCACCCCAACGCCGGCGAGGTTCTTGCTCGGGAACCGGTCACCGGGGAGTTGCGGGTTGACCAGCGCTGCGGCGGCGGGCAACTCCGCTGGTGGCAGGTGATGATCGGTGACAACCACCCGTATGCCCGCCTCGTTGGCGGCGGCCACACCATCGACACTGGCAACGCCGTTATCCACGGTGACCAGGAGATCGGGTTCTAGCTTGCACGCCTCAGCGACCACCGCGGGTCCGAGTCCGTAGCCGTAGGCGAAGCGGTCCGGAACCAGGTATTGAACATTGGTGGCCCCCATCGCCTGCAGTGACAGGACCGCCAACGCACAACTGCTGGCGCCGTCGACGTCGAAATCACCCACCAGGACGATGCGTTGCTGTTGCGTGACCGCCGCCGCCAACTCCGCGACGGCGGCATCCAGCCCGGAAAGGCCGTCGGTGGGCGCCAGCGCTCGCAGATCACGCCGGAGTGCGCTCGGGTCGGTGACGCCCCGCGCGGCATAGATACGCCGCAATACCGGGTCGCAATCCGTCAGGGCATGGAGACCCGCCGGATCCGGCTCACGGCGTCGGATTCTCATGACGTGGCGAGTAGATGCGCGAAGGCTCGGGGACGACGCCAGAAGGCAAAAAGGCTGCCGGGCCGAACACGTCGCTGGCCGCCGGACCCGGCGTCCACGACCAGTTCCCGCAACGCGCCGCTACGCAGACCCGCGGCCAACGGCTGAGCCCATGCCGCCGCCAGTTGCGTGACTGCCTGCTGCCAGGCCAGGAATGTCTCCTGGTCGCGCACGGTCGGAATGGTCCGCGACGCGACCAGCACGGCCTCCCCGGAGGCGACAACCGCGGCCGGATCGCCGGGCGAGTCGCCGGTTGCCGCACCGGCGGCCCGGGCCAGTCCCAGCAATAGCGTGTCATCACCAAGGACACGATCCCAGTCCGTCGTCACACGCGGCAGGCGGCCACCGCCCCACGGCCAGATCCCGTTAATCGTCGGCTGACCGCGTGCCTCGCGCTCCTGATTAACCGTGTGCCCGTGGAGCAGCATCTGGGTTTCATTGAGTCGCGCCCGCCACTGCGGCGCGTCCGCACCCTGGGGCAACGATTCATCCACCGGCGCCTCGCGGGCCTGCTCCAGGGGCGTCGTGGCGAGCCGGGGCACTTCGGCGCAGCGCAGATACCAGACATCGGGACGTGGGGCGAGCAGTTCCAGGCCATCATCCCGGTAGAAGTCGTTGAAGGCCGCCACCAGGGCGTCAGCCTCGTCGACGGTCACGTCCAGTGCGTCCGGGCCCACGACCCGCAGGCGGTCGCGATCCGCGACGAAGTGAACGGGGTCAGCCCGGAACCAGTAGTTATCGCCGGGATCGCCACCCGCGCCGAGCAGGCCAAGCGGACCGGCCGGCAGTTCAGTACCGCCGTCACTGAGCCGGAACCCCTGCGGCATCTCGTGCGCCGGACGTCCCGGGCGCCCCTTTGCGAGCAACCCTGCAAGACGGTCAAGCTCGGCGTCGCTATCGACCAACCCGATCGCATCCGAGGGGACCGGGCCGAGCAGGCCCGGCCAGCTCAGGTGAACGCGTGCCGCGGGCTTCGCCATGAATCCAGCCTACAATCGATCCAGGATGGCGGAGCGCACGCTATCGAGCTCCGCCGGAATGGTCTTGATGGCATTCCGGGACTGACTGATCGCGACGTCCGGATCCTTGAGGCCGTGCCCCGTAAGCGTGCACACCACCGTGCTGCCCTCCGGGATTCGCCCGGACCGAATGTCCCGAGTGGCCCCTGCGACGGACGCGGCCGATGCCGGTTCGCAGAAAACCCCCTCGCGTGCGGCCAACCACCGTTGCGTCTCGAGAATGAGCTCGTCATCGCACTCGTCGAACCATCCCCCTGACTCCCGCGCCACGTTCCAGGCGTGCTGCCACGACTGCGGATGGCCGATGCGGATCGCGGTCGCCACGGTATCCGGATCCGCCACCATGTCTCCCCGGAGAAACGGCGCGGACCCGGTTGCCTGGTAGCCGACCATGGTCGGCCGATCACCGACAATGGCGCTGGCATACCGGCACTGACCGCCGCAGAAAGCGCAGGCGTCCGTGAGGTGGTCGCTACGCCGCCCGGAGCACTCACAGTAGCCGATCCAGTGGGCCGTAATGTTGCCGGCGTTGCCCACGGGCAAGCAGTGGTAATCCGGTGCCCGTTCGAGCTCCTCGATGATTTCGAACGCTGCGGTCTTCTGGCCCTGGAGCCGATACGGATTCACGGAATTCACAATGGTGACCGGCGCGTGGTTCGCCATCTCCTTGACGATGCGCATCCCGGCATCGAAATTGCCCGCAATCTGCAGCACTTCGGCACCATGCATGATCGCCTGGGCCAGTTTGCCCATGGCGATCTTGCCATCGGGGATGAGCACGAAGGCCTGCATCCCGGCGCGCGCCGCGTACGCTGCGGCTGAAGCCGAGGTGTTGCCCGTCGAGGCGCAGATCACGGCCTGGCTGCCTTCCTCCCGGGCACGCGTGACCGCCATGGTCATGCCGCGGTCCTTGAACGAGCCGGTGGGGTTGAGTCCCTCGAACTTGACGTACAGGTCGACGTCGCGACCAAGGTCCTCCGGTATGTGATTCAGCTTGATGAGCGGCGTATTGCCTTCGCCCAGGCTGACGGGGCGCGCATCGTCCGTGAGCGGCAGGCGATCGCCGTACTTGGCAATCAGTCCGGTGTAGCGCGTTCGGAATGGCATGGGGGCTCGATCCTGTCGGCACCGCGCTGGGCGGATGCTATTGCAATTGTTCCTGACGAATACGCGTGATCCGTCCCTGAACCGCCTCGAGCGCCTCCATGCGCTCCTGGGCCTCGTTCATCTGCCGCTCGCGCACCGGGTGGGTCAGCAGGATCACTGGGACATCCTCCGCCCCCGGCGCAGGCTCTTTCTGCAGGATGGCCTCGATACTGATGCCGGCATCCCCCAGGATACGCGTGATATCCGCGAGCACCCCCGGCTGGTCGAGCACTTCCATGCGCAGGTAGTACGCCGTGACCATGCCCGAGACGGGCAGCACCGGGGTATCGGACAGCGCCGTGGACTGGAATGCCAGATAGGGCACGCGATTCACCGGATCCAGCTCGAACTCGCGCACCACGTCCACCAGGTCGGCGACCACCGCGGAGGCGGTGGCATCCGCCCCGGCGCCGGCGCCATAGTACAGCGTCGGCCCCACGGCATCCGCCATGACCATTACCGCGTTCATGACACCATCCACGCTCGCAAGCAACTGGCGTCGGGGCAGGAGGGTCGGGTGAACCCGGAGTTCAATCCCGTCTTCGGTCTGGCGGCAGATGCCCAGATGCTTGATGCGGTAACCGAGCTCCTCGGCGTACGCCACGTCCTCGCGGCTGACGTGGCTGATCCCCTCCATGTAGACCTTGTCGTACTGCAGCGGGATGCCGAACGCGATGGAGGCCAGGATGGTGAGCTTGTGGGCCGCGTCGATGCCGTCGACATCAAAGCTGGGATCGGCCTCCGCGTAGCCGAGGCGTTGCGCCTCGGCGAGCACGTCGCCGAACTGCCGGCCCTCGTGGTACATCTCCGAGAGGATAAAGTTGCCGGTGCCGTTGATAATCCCGGCGAGCCACTCGATGCGATTGCCGGCCAGGCCCTCGCGGATGCTCTTGATGATCGGGATCCCGCCGGCCACGGCCGCCTCGAATGCCACCGTCACGCCGTTATCGCGCGCGTGGGCAAAGATCTCGTTGCCGTGCAGGGCGATCAGCGCCTTGTTCGCCGTGACCACGTGCTTGCCGTTTTTCAGGGCCTGGACAACCAGCTCCAGGGCCGGCTCCTCCCCGCCGATGAGTTCGATGATGATCTCCGTCTCCGGATCATTCACCACTTCAAACGGGTCGGTGGTCAGCCGGATCCCCTGGGTCGAGCACCCGCGCGGGCGATCCAGATTGCGGGCCGCCGCCGCCACCACGTTAATCTCGCGGCCGGCACGGCGCGCGATCTCGTCGTTGTTTCTCTGCAGTAGATTGATCGTCCCGGCACCGACTGTACCGATACCGAGAAGGCCGACCTTGACCGAGCTCACGCGCTCACCTCCCCTGTCTCGCTGTCGCGCCTGACCATCTGTTTGATGCCACGGATGGCCTGGCGCGTGCGATGTTGATTTTCAATAAGACCGAAGCGCACGTGATCATCGCCGTAGTCGCCGAAGCCGATCCCGGGCGATACGGCGACATTGGCGTCACGCAGCAGTTTCTTGGAGAACTCCAGCGACCCCATGGCGCGATAGGCCGGCGGGATCGGCGCCCAGACAAACATCGTTGCCTGCGGCTTGGTAACAGGCCACCCCAGGGCATTAAGCCCGTCGCAAAGTACATCGCGCCGGTCGCGGTAAATGCCCCGGATCTCCTCAACGCACTC
>JAWOFB010000350.1:0-3444 GCA_046482445.1 Ectothiorhodospiraceae bacterium
CCCGGATCCTCCGCAGGAATAGAACTGGAAACGAGTAGAATCACTCCCGAGACAAGAAGCAAGAAGAAATGCCGAAACGATTTACACATCACGAATGCGCCTTTAGCCATTGGTTGACACGAATCCAGATGGCAGTGGCAAAAATCAAGGCCACTGCGAGAATCAAAGCGGTCTCATAGTCAATGCTTTTCCAATAGCCGAGAAGGAAGCGGAAACCGATGAAAATGACCGTTATATGGAAGATGAACGCGCTGAGCGCGTCGCTACCAATAATCGTGACGGGGCGTAACACCTTCGCCAGCAAGGGGCCACCAAACAATGCGATCCCCATCAGGACAGCGGCGCCCGCGCTGCTGTAAAGGGTGAACACGAACTCGGGCGGGTGCTTGCCCTCATTCAGCGCCAGCGACCTGAGCGTGTCAGTGAATTCCGGGTAGACGATCGAGAAGAAGACGCTGAACAGCAGACCGCCTACAACCACCAGCGCCATCCCCAGCTTTCGCCGCAAGCGGGGCGTGTCGTAGACGACACGGATCAGTTCGCCCAGGAGCAGACCACAAAACACGATCGGTGCCCGTGAAAGCTGGCCCCAGGTGTAGTAATCCTCGTGCTCCACCAGCAGGGCCTGGACCGTTGGCATGGCCGAAAAATCCAACCAGCTCGGCAGCATAACGGCAATCCAAGCCGTGATGACCGGCAGGGCCAGGCGCAGTCCCAGTGGCATGCGCGCCCACAGGGGCAAGAAGAACGGGATCCAGAGCAAGGCGATGGCGTAGAAGCCGAGAATCTCGACGTACGACGGGAAGTCGGCGTACAGCAGGGTATCCAGGATCGCCTCTGGCTCACGGACCTGGAGCATTTCCACCACCGTGAGAACCTTGTACCAGAAAAAGACCCGAACTCCGTTAATCAGGAGTTTGAGGCGGCGTTGCGGCCAGTCCGCGGAGCCGACATGGGAGAGAAAGGCGACACCAAGGGCGACACCGAACACCAGAATGAACAGCGTCGAGGAAAATTTGGTCAGCGCGTGAATCGGGACCAGCCCCCAGTCCGGGAACTGGTCGAAGTCGAGCAACCCCTTTACCCCGTGGCTGAGAATCATCAAGGCGACCGCCATGCCCCTTGCCAGGTCAATGGCGTCGACCCGTGCTTGCGCCGGGCTCAGGGACGGCCGCTGCCGCAGGTACCACATCGCTGTCTGCATTGCGCTCTCTCGATCCTGAGCAGGGTTTACGGCGTCCCAGAAGCCGCCACACCGGCGGGCCTGCTGAAGCCGCTCTCAATGGCTCGGAAGATCATCAGGCTGCGCCAGGCCCGGCCAAGCGTCTTCACTACCGTCCTGAAATCAACGCCGGTCGCAGAATCAGCCATCCGAACACCGCCACAAGACGTTCGGAGAACCTGGTTCCGCCACCAGCCAATACGCTCGCCGACACATCCCGCACGCGAGAGTTCCCCAACGCGGCGTCCATCACCGCGGCGGGGGACGGGGACGCCGCGCCATGTGGCGAGGGACGCTGGCAAAGGCTCGGGGTCGCTCGAAGGAAACTCGGCAGCGGGCGCCGCGGCGATCGAGGCCCGCTCGAAGTCTGCCGTCCGCGTGCTTGAAACACGGCCGGGCAGGCGCTAGCGTCCTAGCTTCAAGGCAACCTCGTGCTTCGCATCAGACCGCCTCTCGCGGGTCCTCTAACGCGTGGCCAGGGTACGCCAGGCAGTTGTCCCGGCCTTCCGGGGAGTCACCCCTCGAGCAACGGCAACACGAACATCCCTACGCTGCCGCTCCGGCAGGGAGACATTGATGAACAGCAAGATTCCCGTCACCTCGCCCCTGGTCATCCTGCACGGCGACGAAATGGCCCAGGTGGCCTTTCAGCGGTTGCTCGATCAATTCGTGACCGGGCGCCTGGACATCCAGCTCAAGGAAATCGACCTGTCGGCGGAAAACCGCCTACAGACCAACGGCCAGGCGGTGATCGATGCCATCGAGGCCCTGCAGCGCCACGGCGTCGGGGTGAAGAACGCCGGCATGACCGTCAACCGCCAGCAACTGGACGACCTGCTCCGCAAGTACCCGGATGTGGATCCCGAAAACCTCCACCCGTTGGCCACCAAGTCGCCCAACGGCGCCATCCGCAAGGGCATCAGCGGCAACATCACCCGTGAGGACATCCGGTTCCGCAACCTCAAGGTCGGCCGCCCGGAGTGGATCGGTCGCGACATCGAAGTGGAAACCATGGAAGACGGGGGCATTAAGGACAGCTTCAACCAGCTCTCCGAGGCCACGGGCGTGGTCAAGCTGATGTTTGTGGGCAGCAGCGGCGATCCGGTGGAGCTGCACCGCCGCGAGATCTGCAAAGGCGACCCCTGGCTGCTGGCGACGAACGACGTGGAGGACGTCAAAGCCTGGGCCCACCGCTTCTTCCAGCGCGCCATCGACGAGAAACGGGATATCTACCTGGGCCTGAAAGACACCGTCATCCCGGGCTACGACGGCGCCATGCGCGCGGTCATCGAGAACATCTACAACAGCGACTACCGCCAGCAGGTCGAGGATCTGGGGCTGCGTTACCACTACGAGCTCATCGACGCCCAGGCCGCGCGCATCGTGTCCAACCCGCCGGACCGGGCCCTGTGGGGTGTTCCCGACAACACCACCGGCCGCAAGCTGTTGAAGCTGGTGCACGACCTGCGCAAGTACGGCATCCCAAGCCGCGGCGCCCACGTATCCATTTCCCGCATGAGCGCCGGCGGCGGCGACCAGTACGGCAGCTTCAACATGTCGGCCCGGGAAGACGGGATCGTTAAGGTGATCGTCGACGGCGAGGAGAAGCACGCCCGCCGCGTGCGCAAGGGCGACCCCATGCTGTTCATGTCCAACGACCGCCAGGCCATCAAGGACTGGGTCTCCCAGGTCTTCCGCGATGCCTCGCGCAACGACAAGGAGGTCTACTTCGGCCTCAAGCGCGAGTACATGGAATACGACGAAGTCTTCAGCGACGTCATCACCGAGGTGCGGCGGGAACTGGCCCAGAATCACACGCCGCCGCCGTCGTTCATGATCATGCGGCCCTCGAGCCAGCTCAAGAAGATGATCATCGATCCCCCGAGAAACGCCCTCTACCCCTCCCAGAACCTGGACGGCGACATCTTCTCGGACATCTCCGCGGCACTCGGCGGCAGCCTGGCCACCGCCAGCTCCATCATCGAGAGCAAGGACGGCACCATGCTCTTCGAGGCGCCCCACGGAACCGCCCACGACCTCTACGTGAAATACCTGGAGAGCCAGGGTCGCGAGACCCACTTCAACCCGTCCGCCCTGATCTTCGCCCTGGGCAATGCCCTGGAGACCCTGGGCGAGCGCGAGGGCAACGCGCCCCTGACCGAATACGCCGCCAACCTCAAGACCGCGCTCACCGACACCGTGGACAAGGGCATCGTCACCGC
>JAWOFB010000376.1:0-2521 GCA_046482445.1 Ectothiorhodospiraceae bacterium
CCTGGGCGGATTCGGCATCCAGGGCGATATGGCGATCTCCCCGGTGGCACCGTTCTCGGGCGGCGAGAAGGCACGGCTGGTGCTGGCCATGCTGGTCTACCAGCGGCCCAACCTGCTGCTCCTGGACGAGCCCACCAACCACCTGGACCTGGAGATGCGCCATGCGTTGACCATGGCATTGCAGGAATACCAGGGCGCCCTGGTGGTCATTGCCCACGATCGCCACTTGCTGCGCAGCACCACCGACCAGCTGGTGCTCGTGGCCGACGGCCGGGCGACGGTCTTCGACGGGGACCTGGACGACTACGGCCGGTGGCTGAACCAGCGCCGGCAGGCGGCCGCACGCGGCGACAACACGACCAGCAGCGCCCAATCCGGGCGCAAAGCCGGCCGCAAGGAGAAAGCGCGTGCCCGGGAGGCCATCCAGCCTTTGCGACGCGAGGTCCGCCAGCTGGAACAGACGGTGGACGACCTGTCCCAGCAGCTCCAGGACCTGGAGACGCGGCTGGCCGATCCAGCGCTGTATGACACCGAGCAAGCCGACGAACTCCAGCGGCTGCTGGGCGAGCAGGCCAGCCTACGCCAGCGCATGGAGCAGGCCGAGGCGGAGTGGATGGCTGCCCAGGAGCGACTGGAACAGGCGGAGAATCCGGCATGAGCGGTGAGTCCGACGAGCGCGTCGCGGATCTGGAGATCCGCCTGATGCACCAGGAAGACACCATCGACGCCTTAACGGAGACACTGGTGCGTCAGCAAAAGGTCATCGACCAGCTCCAGCAACAGCTCGAGGGCTTGCGCGGGCGCGTGAGTGCGCTGGAGGAGCAACGCTCCGGCGGGGAGTCGGAGGAAAATAACGCGGAAACCGGGCAGCAGGAGCCGCCACCCCACTACTGACGGCCTATCAGCCGGCGGGCGGCGACGCGCTGGCACCGACGGCGACCTGGAGGCGATCGCTGCCGGGCATGCGCGCTTCCTTGAGCAACAGGGCCTGGATATCCACACCGTGCTCTGTGGCATTGACCACACGACGGACCCGGATGGGATCCGGTCGCAGGGCCGGATCGATGATGCGACGCTCGGGGTAAAACAGGCCGTCTGGCGAGCGAATCAGCAGGATCCGTGGTGCCAGCCGCTGGTCCGGCTCGGCGGAAATCACCAAGCCGAGGGCGCCACTATCCAGCTCCACGAGGCTGCCCACCGGATAGATGCCGACGCAACGGATGAAGGCTTCGACAAAGTCGCGGCCAAAGTCGCGCTCCGATTGATCGTGCAGCAACCCCAGAACCTCTTGCGCCGGCATGCTGTTGCGATACGGGCGGTCACTGGTGAGCGCGTCATAGCAATCGGCAATGCCGACAATGCGAACGGGCTCGATGACGGCGTCACCGGCGAGACCATCCGGGTAGCCCTGTCCGCCGACGCGCTCGTGGTGGGACCGCACGATGGTCAGGGCCAGCTCCGGAATGCGCGGCGACTGCCGGAGACGCTCGTAGCCGTCCACGGGGTGGCGCTTGATGGCAGCGAACTCCGCCTCCGTCAGCGCCCCGCGCTTGTCCAGGATCCCCGGTGGTGTGTCGATTTTACCGATGTCGTGAAGCAGAGCACCGAGGCCGATGGGCTCCATTTCCTCGCGCGAGTAGCCCAGGAACTGGCAAAAGGCCAGTGTCAGTACGCAGACGTTGAGGCAGTGGAACGAGGTGTAGGCGTCCCGGTTCTTGAGGTTGGTCAGCCAGAGGCTGGCCTCGGCATCCCGGGCGACCTGGGTTGCCATATCACTGACAACCTGGCGGGCACGCGGCGCATCCACACTGTGGCCCAGGCGAATATCCCGGAAGACGTCGTGCATGAACCGACGCCCGTTCTCGCGGGATTGCGCCGCCAGGCGCACGCTTTCGTGGAAATCGACCCGCCGACGGGGAACGGGCCGGCGCGAGGGCTCGGGCACGGGGACGCGCGAGCGCTCAGCATCAACATAGACGTGCCGGCAGAGTTCCTGCAGCCGCTCGATGTCGGCCACGTCTTCCAGGGTAAACCCCTGGAACAGGAACGGCGTCTCCACCCAGGGCCGATCGAGCGCCGCGACGTACAGGCCCAGGCGCAAATCACCGACTGCCACTCGCTCCTGATACATCCCGTTTGGCCCTCCGGGAGTCCCGACTGGCATCGCGTTCTGTTAGTGTCGCGCCCTACCCTGGCACTCGGAGGCATCAGTGCTCGTTCAGCTTCAGAATATCACGCTCGCATTCAGTGGTCCCCCAATCCTGGACCAGGTCTATCTCGAGATCCACAACGGTGAACGCGTCTGCCTGCTCGGGCGCAACGGCACCGGCAAGTCCACGCTCATGAAGGTCATCGAGGGCGTTCAGGAACCGGACAGCGGTCGTGTCATCGCCCGTGACGGCATGCGCGTGGCGCGCATGGAACAGGATGTCCCCGGGCTGGGGCACCGTTCCGTCCGGGACGTGGTCGCCGAAGGGCTGGGCCAGGCGGGCCGGGATTTGCAGCGCTGGCAGGCGCTGAG
>JAWOFB010000053.1:0-8150 GCA_046482445.1 Ectothiorhodospiraceae bacterium
CGTCGGCCCATCGCCGTAATCGCGCTGTTCTCGGACATCGCTTGGGCTCTTGCCTCGTCGGACTGCTGGTCGAGGAACGGGGCCGTTATTGTAAACGGCCTGCACCGAGAGCTGTCGCCTGCCGTTACTCGTCCATCTGTTCGAACCAGCGCACCAGGCGCCGACGCTCTTCATCCGTAATGCCCGTGGCATTACCCGGCGGCATTTGACCGCTGCGCACCACCCGGGCCACGGCGCTTGCCTGGCGTTCCAGGTCCGCCGGGTCGGTGAAACGGATCCCGCCCTGGCCCGCGTCCGCTGCGTGGCAGGCGAGGCAGCGATTCTCGACGATGGCCCAGGCGGCCTCCGTTGTCACTGGGCTCGTGTCGGCATCCTCGCTGGCGGCCTGATCGCCCGACCGGGGCATGGTGATCAGGAAGGCGGCCAGCAGAAAGGCCGCCCCCACCGGCAGAATCCAGACCTTGCGACCCGGGAGGTGGCGCACGTTGAAGTAGTGCCGCACGGCCACGCCGCCGGCCATGATCAACGCCAGCACCACCCAGTTCCACGCATGCGCGTAGGTGTTCGGGTAATGGCTGCTGATCATCACGAACAGCACCGGCAGGGTAAAGTAATTAT
Source organism: Ectothiorhodospiraceae bacterium (assembly GCA_046482445.1). GTDB lineage: Bacteria > Pseudomonadota > Gammaproteobacteria > Nitrococcales > Aquisalimonadaceae > Aquisalimonas. The sequence continues at coordinate 619 of JAWOFB010000053.1, forward strand.
TGTGACGTGAACGCGTGAGTCCGGCCTGGCCCTTGGCCGGATCGGGATCACGGCCGTGGCGTACCGCGGCAACCAGATCGCGCTGGTTGGGGATGATCACGAAGAAGACATTGGCCACCATGATGGTGCCGATGGCGGCGCCCACGTGAATGAACGCCCCCCTGCCACCAAAGACCTGGGTCAGCCCGAAGCTCAGCACCACCAGCAACACCGCGATGACCGCGGACAACACGCCCGGCCGCCCACCCAGGGGTGAGCGGCACAGCCCGTCGTAGACCAGCCAGGAGACGACCAGAGCGCCAACGCCGATGCCGATGGCAACAGCGGGGCTGAGCTCGGCGACTCGCGGATCAATGAGATACGACTCGGCGCCCAGGTAATACACCAGTACCAGCAGGGCCACCCCCGTGACCCAGGTCATGTAGGCTTCCCACTTGAACCAGTGCAGCTCCGGCGGCAGGGAGTCCGGCGCCACCCGGTACTTCTCCAGATAGTAGAAACCGCCGCCGTGAATCGCCCACAGGTGGCCGGCGATCCCCTCACGATTGCCCGATGCGCTGCGCTCGAGGTGATTCTCCAGCCAGTTGAAGTAGAAAGACGCGCCGATCCATGCGACGCCCGTGATCAGGTGCGCCCAGCGGAACAGCAACTCCAGCCAATCATGGACATGACTCACCACGCCGATGGTCCTCCTGCGAATCGCGCGTCGGGGCAACGCCCGGGCGCGCGGCGGGGTTTAGCTACCACGGTAGGTGCTGTAACCGTAGGGCGAGACCAACAGTGGCACGTGGTAGTGCGTGTCGGGACTGGCAATACCGAAACGCACCACCACATCCTCCAGGAAGGCCGGCTCGGGTAGCGCCACGCCACGGGCCCGGAAATACGCCCCAACCTGGAACACCAACTCGTAGTGTCCGGCGGTGAACGCCTCACCCTGGAGCAACGGCCCGTCAGCCCGCCCGTCGTCGTTGGCGGTCAGGCCGTGAAGGTGCACCCGCCCACGCTCGGCGAGCCGATAAAGATCGATTGCCATGCCGGCACCGGGTGTCCCCTGGGCCGTGTCGAGGACATGCGTTGTCAAATACCCCATAAGCGCGACCTCCCGGGCATGGCTGGCGAGGGAATGACCGCAATATAGGCACCACTGTATGCAATCGCAATGCCGATTCCGCGGCGCGTATTGCAGATCATGTGCAAAAATCGTGGGCGATCGCCGGACCGGTCATTGTTATTGTGTACACACTACTGAATACACAATGACCACCTAAGCCAGCGACGGAGACCCGACCATGGGCACCCAGGGCACTCCCTTTCGAACACCGCCGCGCGCGCTGGACTACAGCAGCTTCATGGACCAGTTTGGCGGTGTCTACGAACACTCACCGTGGATTGCGCGGGCCGTCTGGCAACAGGGACTGGACGAACGCCACGACACCGTCGAAGGGTTGGGCGGAGTCATGGCCAACGTGCTGGCACAGGCGCTGGACAGTGACAAGCTCGCTTTGCTGCGCGCCCACCCGGAACTCGCCGCCAAAGCAGCCGTCGGTCGCGCGCTGACCGCTGATTCCACCGATGAACAGGCGGGCGCCGGACTGGACCAGTGCAGCGAGCACGAATACGAGCGCTTCATGAGCCTGAACGCGCGCTATAACGAGCGCTTCGGCTTCCCGTTCATCATGGCAGTCAAGGGCTGCCACCGGACCGAGATTCTGGCGGAGTTTGAACGACGGGTGAACAATGACCGGGAGACCGAGTTCGCCACGGCACTCGACCAGGTGAATCGCATCGCTCGGCTGCGCCTGGAGGTGATCGCGGGGGTCCGTTAGCGCGCCCGGATGTTGCGAGGCGCGCTATGGCGATTACACTTTGTATACGTTTTTGCATACGATTGGCCGGGCACCTGACCCGGACGCATAGCGCGGTGTGCTGGACGGCCCAATTGACTCAGGATACGCAGCGCTGGCCGCGTCCGTTTGTTGTGCAAGCGGACGAAGCAGCTCCGGGTGCAAGCGCGGCCCCAACGAACCCGGGCGCGACGGCGGCCTGCCCCCAGGAGTCTGTGCCAGCATGAACCCGACAGCCCCCTTCGCCCTACGCGGCATCCTTGTCGATACCGAACCGGCCCCCAGCGACGCTGGCCAGCCGCAACTGCGCGTTGTCAGTGACGGCGCACTGGTGATCGAAGCGGGCCGCATCGCCGCAGCCGGGGACGCCGCTACAGTGCTCCGGGGCGATCGAGCCGACTTACCCATCCGCGACTACAGCGGGTATTTGCTCCTGCCCGGGCTCGTCGACAGTCACAGCCACTACCCGCAAACAGACATCATCGCCAGCTACGGGTCACGACTGCTGGAGTGGCTACAGCACTACACATTCCCGGCAGAGGCGCGCTTTGCGGACCCGGCCGTCGCCCGGGAGACGGCCGCTTTCTTCCTGACAGAGCTCTTTCGCAACGGCACGACGACGGCCAATGTGCTGGCGACCACGCACGCTCACTCGGCGGATGCCATCTTCGAGGCCGCGCGGGCGAGCGGCATGCGCCTGATTGCCGGCAAGGTCATGATGGACCGCAACTGCCCCGAGACCATCCGCGACACCGCCGAATCCGGATACCGTGAGTCCCGCGAGCTGCTGGAGCGCTGGCACGGCGTTGACCGGCTTCGGTACGCCATCACGCCGCGCTTCGCGCCCACATCCAGCGAGGCCCAGTTAACGGCCACGGGCCGCCTGGTGCGCGAATTCCCTGATGCCTACCTGCATACCCACCTCGCGGAGAATCCGGGCGAGGTGGCCTGGGTCGCGGAGCTGTTCCCCTGGTCGAGTGACTACCTGGCCGTGTACGACCACTACGGCCTGGTCCGGCAGCGATCACTGTTTGCCCATTGCATCCACCTGAGCGATGCCGATCGCCAGCGCATGGCGGAGACCGGTGCCGCCACCCTGTTCTGCCCGACGGCGAACACCTTTCTTGGCTCGGGCCTGATCGACTACGCACGGACCCGCGAGCAGGGCGTGCGCGTGGGGCTGGGCACCGACGTCGGCGCCGGCACGAGTTTCAACATGCTGCGCACCGCCGGCGAGGCCTACAAGGTGTCCTGTCTCAATGGCACCCCGTTGGCCGCCGCCAGCCTGCTCCACCTGGTCACCCGGGGCGGCGCTGAGGCACTGGACTTGCATGATTGTATCGGTGCGCTCGAGTCGGGCATGGAGGCGGACATCATTGCCATTGACCCGGGTGCGACAGCACTCACGGCCCGGCGCACCGGGCACGCGACCGTGGCGGAGACGGTGTTCGCCCTGTGCATGCTTGGCGACGACCGCCACGTCAGCACCACCTGGGTGGCTGGAGAGGTTGTCCACGAGCGCCCGGGCTGCCCGACCATGCGATCACAGGAGGGACGGCCATGAGCGACGCCATCCGTTTTCTGCTGGGTGCCAACGAACGCGTCGTCCGCGATGCCGACCCGAATACGACGGTGCTGCAGTGGCTGCGCACCATGGCGGGGCAACCCGGCACCAAGGAAGGCTGCGCCGAGGGCGACTGTGGCGCCTGTACGGTAGTGGTGGTGGAACCCGACGCGGACGGCTGCCTGCGCTACCGTGCCGTCAACGGCTGCATCCTGTTTCTGCCCACACTCCATGGCAAGCAGCTGATCACCGTGGAGCACCTGCGCGGGGCCGACGGCGGACTGCACCCGGCCCAGCAGGCCATGGTGGAGTGCCATGGCTCGCAGTGCGGGTTCTGCACCCCGGGTTTCGTCATGTCCCTGTTCGCGCTCTACCACAACGAGGACCGACCGGGACGACGCCGCATCCAGGATGTCCTCGCCGGCAACCTGTGCCGATGCACCGGTTACCGCCCCATCATTGATGCCGCGGAGCGCATGTACGAACTCGGCGAGCACGACCCATTCACCGAGCGCGAGCCGGAGACGGCCCGCCATCTGCAAGCGCTGCGCGGCGACGACACCCTGCGAGTCAGTGGCGCCGGCCGGCATTACTACGCACCCCGCTCGGTGGACGCCCTTGCCGAGGTGCTCGCGGAGCTGCCGGACGCAACCGTCCTGGCCGGTGGCACTGACGTGGGCCTGTGGGTGACCAAACAGCACGCGAAACTGGAGACGATCGTCTACACCGGCGACGTCCGTTCCATGGAAACGGTGGTCGAGGATGACACCACCATCGACATCGGCGGCGCTGCCAGTCATAGCGACGCCATGGCCGTGCTGGGCGCGCACTACCCGGACTTCGGCGAGTTGCTGCGCCGCTTTGCCTCGGTTCAGATCCGCAACTCCGGGACGCTGGGCGGGAATATCGCCAACGCCTCGCCCATCGGCGATTCCATGCCTGTGCTCATGGCCCTGGACGCGGCACTGGTTCTCCGATGCGGGCAGCAGCGGCGCACACTGCCGCTGGACCAGTTCTACCTGGGCTACCGGCGGACGGCGCTGCAACCCGGGGAGTTCATCGAGCGTATCCGCGTGCCGCGACCGTCACAGGGGTGGCAACTGCACTGCTACAAACTGTCCAAACGGTTCGACCAGGACATCTCGGCCGTTTGCGCGGCCTTTAACGTCCACCTGGAACACGGGATGGTGCGCGACATCCGCATTGGCTTCGGGGGCATGGCGGCGGTTCCCGTGCGCGCACCGCACACCGAGGAAGCCCTGCGGGGCCGCCCCTGGGATGGCGTGAGTGTCGAGGCGGCCGGCCGCGTGCTGGACGAGGAATTGACACCGCTGTCCGACATGCGAGCCAGCGCCGAGTACCGCGCGCTGGCGGCTCGCAACCTGCTCCGCAAGGCGGTCCTGGAAACCGAGCAGAGTGCTGGCGCCACGCGCGTCCTGGAGCACGAGGAGGACCGGGCATGAACGGGAATCGCTTGCCAGTGTTCGACAACAGCAGCCGTGTCGTCCACAAGCCCCATCCGCACGACAGTGCCCGCAAGCACGTAACGGGAGAGGCGGTCTATACCGACGACATCCCGGAGCCCCGCAACCTGCTGCACGCCTGTGTGCGCCTCAGCGACGTGGCCCATGCGCGCATCACGCGTGTCGATGCCACCGCGAGTCGACAGGCGCCCGGTGTCGCGGCCGTGATGACCGCCGCCGACCTGCCGGCCGGGCGCGATGTCGGGCCGGTGTTCGCCGGCGACCCGGTCTTCGCCGAGGACACCATCCAGTACTGGGGCCAGGCCCTGCTCGCCGTGGCCGCCGAAGACCTGGACACAGCCATTACTGCAGCCAAACAGGCCACCATCGACTACCAGGTGTTGGACCCGGTCCTCGACATTGACGACGCGGTCGCCCGGGAGTCGTTCGTACTGGACACCAAGCGGCTGGAGCGCGGTGAACCCGACACCGCGCTGGGCACCTCGGCGCACCGCCTGAACGGGGAACTCGCCATCGGCGGCCAGGACCACTTCTACCTGGAAGGCCAGGTGGCCATGGCCGTCCCCCGGGAAGACGGCGACATGCTGGTGCACAGCTCCACCCAGCACCCCTCGGAAGTCCAGCACCTTGTTGCCGACGTCCTGGGGATTCCCGACCACGGAGTGATTGTGGAGCAGCGGCGCATGGGGGGCGGTTTCGGCGGCAAGGAGACCCAGCCCGCCCATATCGCGGCGATCGCCTCCGTCCTGGCCCAGAAAACCAACCGCCCGGTGAAACTGCGACTGGACCGCGACGACGACATGCTCATGACCGGCAAACGGCACGACTTCAAGGTCCACTATGACGTGGGCTTCGATGACGACGGCCGGATTCGCGCGGTCGATTTCATGCTCGCGTCGCGTTGCGGCATCTCCGCGGATCTCTCCGGCGCCGTGAACAACCGCGCCATGTATCACGCGGATAACGCCTATTACCTGCCCAATGTCCGCATTGTCTCCCACCGGTGCTATACCAACACCGTTTCCAACACCGCCTTCCGCGGCTTCGGCGGGCCCCAGGGCATGATGGCCATCGAGGCGGTGATCGACGACATTGCCCGGCACCTGGGCCTGGATGCTGCCCAGGTGCGACGGCGCAACCTCTACGGGATCGGGGATCGCAACGAGACGCCCTATGACCAGCTCGTCGAGGACAACATCCTCCACGAGCTCTTTGACGACATGGAAGCAAGCGCCGAGTACGCTGAACGTCGCCGGCAAGTGAACGCCTTTAATGCCCAGGCAGGGGTGCTGCGCAAAGGCCTGGCCATGACCCCGGTGAAATTCGGCATCTCGTTCACCACGACCCATCTCAACCAGGCCGGTGCCCTGGTGCTGGTCTACAAGGATGGCAGCGTGCAGCTCAACCACGGCGGCACGGAGATGGGCCAGGGTCTGTACATCAAGGTTGCCCAGATCGTGGCCGAGGAGTTCGGCATCGATCTCGAGCGCGTGCGGATGACGGCAACCACGACCGACAAGGTTCCCAACACCTCGGCCACGGCCGCGTCTTCGGGGAGTGATCTCAACGGCGCGGCAGCCGAAAATGCCGCCCGCGCCATCAAGGACCGGCTGACCAAGCTGGTGAGCGAGACCTGGAACGTGGACGCCGCGGACGTGTCGTTCCGGGACGACCAGGTGTTCATCGGCGATGAGCCGGTGTGCACGTTCCCGGAGATCTGCCAGCGTGCGCATCTCGCGCGCATCCAGCTCTCCGAGGCGGGCTTCTACGCCACTCCGAAGATCCATGTGGACAAGGCCACGCTCAAGGGGCGGCCGTTTTACTACTTCGCGTACGGCATCGCCTGCTCGGAAGTCCTGGTGGACACGCTCACCGGCGAGTACCGCGTGACACGCGCCGACATCCTCCACGACTGCGGGCGCTCCCTGAACCCGGCCATCGACATGGGCCAGGTCGAGGGTGGCTTCATCCAGGGCATGGGCTGGCTGACCACCGAAGAACTGGACTGGACGGACCAGGGCCGACTCACCACCCATGCACCGTCCACCTACAAGATCCCGGCGGCCAGCGACGTTCCGGCGGATTTCCGCGTCCGCCTGATGGAATCCGCCTCCAATCGTGAAAACGCCGTGCGCCGCTCCAAGGCCGTGGGCGAACCACCACTGATGCTGGCCATGAGCGTGTATCACGCGCTCAAGGACGCGGTGAGCAGTGTCGCCCCCGAAAACGCCCGGATCCGACTGGACGCACCCGCCACGCCCGAGCGGGTCCTGTTGGCAATGGAGCGTGCGCGTGGACTCCACGGCACCGTCCAGGCTCCCGATACTGTTGCCGAGGTCGACGAATGAGGCCCTGGCTGGATGCACTCAACACCACCCTGGCGGCGGACGAGGCCTGCGTGCTGGTGACACTGGTCGGCACGGAGGGCTCCTCCCCGCGGGAGACCGGGGCGAAGATGCTGGTAACCGCGGACGCTGCCACGGGAACCCTGGGTGGCGGCACGGTGGAGCTAGTGGCCCAGCGGCGGGCACGCGAGATGATCGGCGACGGCGCGGGCCTGACCACCGAAGAGGCGTTTACGCTCAATGACGACCTGGACCAGGCCTGCGGCGGGCGTATGCGGCTCCTCTTCGAGCCGTT
>JAWOFB010000055.1:0-6786 GCA_046482445.1 Ectothiorhodospiraceae bacterium
TGCGTTCGATGCCGGTTTCCTGGTTGGCGATGAAGTAACTGGTGAACTCGGCGTCCTCTTCGCCCTGGGCGATCGCCTGCGAGCCCGGTACGGCTTCACGGGCCTGGACACCGGAGAGCGCGCCGAACCAGGCCATTTGCACCTGGTCATTGCGGAACGCGCTGACGGCGGCCGAATAGGACTTCACGGGCACGTAGCGCACATCGACGTCGAGTTCGCTTTCAAGGTAGTCGGCGACCTTGCCGAAGCGCTCCTGGAGGCGGGTTTCGTCTTCGTCGGGGATGGCGGTGAATACGAAGGTCTGCGCGGCGGCCGGATGAGCAGCCACGGTGAGGGTGAAGGCCAAGCCATAGACGATGTGCTTGAACACGCCGAAACGCTGGAATTTAAACATGATTGATGGCTCCTAGTGAGGCTCTTTGTGAGACGAGCGGGTCCGAGTCGGACCCGCGTGAAATGGCCGGTTACTACACCGCGCAGGTGCGGAAACCGGCAAAGATGTCGTTGCGATCCGGAGTAAAGTAGTTCCGGTGACCGTTATGGACCAGGCGGCTGCGCGTTGCCCAGGCACCGCCGCGCAGCACGTGCCGCCCTTCCTCGAACCAGGGTGCAGAATAGTCCTTGTACAGATCCGGTTCAAAGCCCGGATAAGGCTTGAACAGCGAATCCGTCCATTCCCAGACATTGCCGAGCATCTGGCGGCAGCCCAACGCGCTCTCTCCGCCGGGGAAGGCGGATACGTCCACACAGCCCAGGCGGTGACCGTCCATGTTGGCAAGAGCGGCGGAGGGCCGATCATCGCCCCAGGGATAGAGGCGTTTGCCGTCGAGCAGCGCGGTGCCGTCGCTGGTCGGCACGCGACTGGCGGCCACTTCCCATTCGGCCTCCGTGGGCAGCCGGCGGCCCGCCCAGTTGCAGTAGGCCCGGGCCTCGTAGAGGCTCACGAAGCACACCGGGTGGTGCGGCGGCAGGGGCAACCAGCGGTCAAACCAGCGGATCTCCCAGCCGTCGCCGGCCGGGCGCCAATACAGCGGCGCCCCCAGCTGACGCTCCCGGAGCCACTGCCAGCCGTCCTCGCTCCAAAGCTCCGGGCGGCGGTAGCCGCCGTCGGCGACAAACGCGGCGAACTCGGCATTGGTCACCGGCGCCCGGGCGATGGCGAACGGTGCGACCTCCACGGTGTGGGGCTGCTTTTCGTTGTCGAAACGGAACGGCACGCTCTCGTCGGAGCCCAGTTGGTGGCTGCCACCGGGGACATGGACATCCCCGCGCAGGGGCCCGGTGACGTCCACCGGCGGTGGCGTCACGCCGTCGGTGAGCGCGGGCGCGGGATACCCGAGGGTCTGGCGCGTGTATGTAAACGCCTCGGCGTGCATATCCTCGTGGAGCACGGTGAGCTGGTAGACGTAGCTCTCCGCCTCGCTAGCCTCGCCATCCGGGAGCTGCTCCACCATGGCGTTGCGGACCGAATCCAGGTAGTCCAGTGTCCCTTGCATCGTCGGCAGGGGCAGATCCCAGCGGTCGTCGTGGGGAATGCTGCTGGAGTCGTAGAGTTCCTCGGCGCGGTCCTGCTGGTAATCCGGCAGGCCGTGGAGCTTGCGCAGGGCAAAGTAATCGTGGAAAAAGCCCACGTGCCCGACTTCCCACAGCGGCGGATTGACGATCTGGAGGTTGGGACCGAACTGGCGGTCACCCGTGAGATCCCGGGTGAGATCCATGGTCCGCCGCCGGGCATCATCGATCATCCACACCAGGTCCCGGGCGGCGAGGCGGTGGATTGCAGGGACATCGAGCGGTTCGTTCATCGCATGCACCTCGATTGACGGTGATGACAGAGCAGGTTCCAAACAGGGGGCGCGCCAGCCATGAAAATCCATCTCATCACGCCGGCGGGCAAGCAATCCCGAGCCGGCAACCGCGCCACGGCCAACCGCTGGGCGCGCCTGCTCCGGCAGCTCGGGCACCGCGTGACCATCGCCGAGCACTACGCCGGCGAGCCGGCCGAGGCCATGATCGCACTGCATGCCTGGCGCAGCGCCGACTCCGCGCAAGCCTTCCGCGAGCAGTACCCGGAGCGCCCGCTGGTGGTCGCTCTCACGGGCACGGACATCTACCGCTTCCAGCACGACGACCCGGAGACCACGCTCGCGACCATGGACCGGGCCCATGCGCTCGTCGGGCTGCATGATCGGGTCTGGCTGGATATTCCATCACGATTCGGGCACCGGCTGCACACGGTTTTCCAGTCGGCGCCACCCCTGAAGCGCCGCCTGCCGCCGGTGCAGTCGTGGTTCGATATCTGTGTCGCCGGCCACCTGCGCGCGGAGAAGGATTCCCTGCGCGCCGCCTATGCGGTGCGTGCGGTGCCCGAGGACTCCCGGTTGCGGATCATTCACGTGGGCAAGGCCCACGACGACGAGTGGGCAGAAGCCGCGCGCGAGGAGATGCGCATCAACCCCCGCTTCCGCTGGAAAGGCGAGGTGCCACACGCCGAAGTCCGCCGCCTCATGGCCCGGTCCCGTGCCATGGTCATGAGCTCGGTCATGGAAGGCGGCGCCAACGTCGTCTCCGAGGCCTGCGTCGCCCATCTGCCGGTGATCGCCTCCGATATTCCCGGTAACCGCGGCCTGCTCGGCGATGGTTATCCGGGCTATTACCCGCCGAAAGACACCGATGCCCTGCGGGAGCAACTCCTGCGCAGCGAACGCGAGCCGGCGTTCCTGGAGGAACTGCGCGGGCACTGTCGGGATCGCGCGCCGCTGTTCCAGCCGGAGGCCGAGCGCGATGCCCTCGCCCGCGCGCTGGCCGGGGCCGCCGCCGAGGCCCGGGCTTATTAACCTTGAAGGTTAGTAACGCCGCGCCACTCAGCGGCGCGCCTCGCGACCACGTTCCGACGCCGGGGCGATGGCGTCAGCTGGTCGCGGCGGGGGCGCCGCTCCCACTGCGGGTGGTGGAGCCGGAGGGGCCGCACCTCGCGGCGACCTTGGAGAGCACCAAAGACTGTGACACCGCGTGTCGCAGCGGCGATACCACACCGGGGCTCACCCCGTCTCAGGGTCATTACGGATTGGCGAGAAACCCGCCAATGGGCAGCCTGCCTGGCGTGTCACCGGGACAGATCCGGTGAACACCGTTCACCAACGCACAACCCAGCAAGGAGGTCCCATGCAGTGGCTCAAGGCAGGCGCCGTTGGCGCGCTGGGCAGCCTGATCATCTTCATCGCCATGTTCGTTGGCATCCACGTCACCGGCGCGGCGCCGTTCAACATGCCCCCGTCCGCGGCCTTTCTGGAGGCACTGGGGCTGCCTACGCAGCCGCTGGCGCTGATTGCCCACTTTGGCTACGGCATCGCCTGGGCGGTGATCCTGCTCGCGGTGTTCGGCGACAAGACGGATGTCTGGCGGGGCATTGGTTTGTCCGTGGTGGTGCAGTGGCTGGTGCTCATGCAGCTGATCTTCTCGCCCATCATTGGCTGGGGCGTGTTCGGCACCAATGCCGGTTCCATGCCCACCGGTGAGCCCCTGGCGCTGAGCGGCGCGGCACCCTACGTGGTGATGACGCTGCTGCTGCACATCGTCTACGGCGCACTCAACGGCTGGTTGATCCCGCGCTGGGCCGGCCTGCGGCGCGGCTGACACCGCCGCAGGCCGATCACCAGGTCAGCTGGATCGGCTCCAGGGGCTCGCCCTGGGCGTGGATGCGCCCAACCACCGCGGTGTGCGGATAGCCCAGTTCGCGCAACGCGGTGACACAGGCGTCCACCTGGCCGGCCGGGACGCTGGCCAGCAGCCCACCCGCGGTCTGCGGGTCGAAGATCAGCGGATAGCGCGGGTGGTTCACGGCCTCGGCTTGATTCCGAATCGCGCGGCGCAGCCGCACGTTGGCCGGCTGCAGGGAACTGAGCACGCCCGCAGCCACTGTCTCTTCGGCACCGTCCAGAATGGGTAGGGCTGCCAGGTCCACCTCCGCATCGACGCCCGATGGACGGGTCATTTCCACCAGGTGGCCCAGGAATCCGAACCCGGTGACGTCGGTACAGGCCGTGGCGCCGTGCTCGTGCAGGCAGGCCGCCCCCACACGATTGGACTGGCTCATGGAGGCCAGCGCACCGTCGATCCAGCGCCCGCGTGCTTCGAGCTTGGCGTGCGCGGCGAACAGCGTGCCGGTGCCCAGCGGCTTGGTCAGGATCAACGCGTCGCCGGGCTGCATGCCGCCCTTGCGCATGATGGCGTCCAGGTCATCGTCCACCAGGCCGTTGACCGCGAACCCCAGGGCCAGCTCCTTGCCCTCGCCGGTATGCCCGCCGACCAGGGCGCAGTTGGCGTCGTTGAGAATCTCCATGGCCCCGGACATCATCTGGTAGACCGTGTCCTCGACCTTGGATTCCAGCCCTGAGGGAATGGTCGCCACCGCGGTGGCCGTCTGGGCCTCCGCGCCCATGGCGAAGATATCCCCCAGGGCGTGGTTCGCCGCCACGCGTCCAAAGGTGTAGGGGTCATCCACAAACGCCCGGAAGAAGTCCACGGTGTGGACCATGGCCTTGCCCGGAGGCACGCGCACCACGGCGGCGTCGTCCGGGGCGTGCAAGCCCACCAGGACATCGTCGCGCTGGGCGGGCTGCAGCATCCCCAGGGCGCGCGACAGGGTCGAGGCCCCCACCTTGGCACCACAGCCGCCGCACCGCATGGCCACGGCGGAGATCGCCTGCTGGGCCTCCTCGCCCTCCAGCTGCACGCTGTGCTTGGGTGCGCTGCTCTCCTCCTCCATGGCCGGCAGCTCGTTGAAGCGCGCCATGAAACGCCGATCGATCCAGTCCTTCCACTGCCAGACCCAGTCGCCGTCGAAGCCAAGGGCACCGCGCGAGGCAACCGCATGCTGATCGCCGGTGCTGATCAGCGCCAGCCAGCGCGCCTGGGGCCGGTAGGGGCGCAGACGCCGACCCTCGACGGCACGGCGCAGATTCGCCGCCAGCGGTTTACCCTGGCGCACGGCGAAGACACCGGCCTTCTCGCGCGGGTGGTTGATCATGGTGGCGATATCGCCGGCCGCGAAGATGTTCGGGTCGGTGACCGTCTGCAACGTGTCCTCGACCCGTATAAACCCGTGGTCGTCCAGGTCCAGCCCGGTGTCCTGCAGCCATGCTGGACCGCCGGCGCGGGTCACCCACACGATCTCGTCGGCATCCAGGGTCTCGCCGTTGCCGGCGTGCAGCCGGCCGGCGCCGACCTGTTCCACGGCGACGCCCGTATGCACGGCCACGCTGCGCTGCGCCAGGACACGCTCGAAACGTCGCCGTACGCCGTCGCTGTGAGTCGACATGATCCGGGACGCCCGGTCGAACAGATGGAAGCTGAGTTCGTCCGGGTCACGCCCCAGTTGCCGGAGCTCGTGGCGCAAGCGGTACTGCATCGCCAGGGTGAGCTCCACGCCGCCGGCACCGCCGCCGACCACCGCGATGGTGGTGGTCCCGGGGTGATTGCGCACGCGCTCCAGCAGGGCCAGCCAGCGGTCATTGAACCGGTGAATCGGCTTGACCGGGACGGCGTGCTCCTGCGCTCCCGGTACCTGCTGCACCTGGGGCGCGGAGCCGATGTTCACGGACAGCTGGTCATAGGGCACCGCCGGTCGATTGCGGCACAGCACGCGCTGATTGGCGCGGTCGATGCCAACGGCCTCGTCCCGGAAGAAACGCGCGCCGGCGAATTCCGCCAGGCGGCTGAGGTCGATATGGACATCGTCATAGCCGTAATGCCCGGCGATGTAGCCCGGCAGCATGCCCGAGTACGGGGTATGCGTGTCGCGGCAGATCAGATTCAGGCGCACGCCCGGCACGGGCTTCATGCCGAAGCGACGCAGCACGCCGACGTGGCTGTGCCCGCCGCCGACGAGGACAATATCGCGAAGGACCGGTTGCTCCGGTGTCTGCATGGTCAAGCGCTCACATGGAATGGCATCGGTACATGGAACCGCACCGCGGCACCGCCATCAGCGGCAGCACCGCGGCACGGGCGCTGGCGCGACCGCCGGAGGCGGCCCGCGCCCTGCGAGCGCGACGGCTCGCCTTGATTAGAAGCCGCCGAGCAGGCCCTGCAGGAGCGACCCCTTGTCCTCGCCGTTGGCCTCCAGGCGGCCGTTGCGCAGGCTGAGCTCGCTGCGCAGCATGTCGCCGTCGCGTACGACGAAGCCCCGGCGCATCAGATTCTCCAGCCCCGGCCCCTGTGCCATGGGCAGGGTCTGCCAGAGCGCCCGGGGCGCCTCCAGGCTGACGTCGGCCTGCACCTGGCTCAGCATGCCAAAGGGATTATCCATGTCCGGCCGGCCACCGCTCCAGGCAGCACTGGCGGAACCGTCGAGCACCCCGTTCGGGGTCTGCAAGCGCAGTTCATCCACGGCGAATCGGGGATTTCCCGCCAGCAGGTCCGCGAGCACGGCGTCGTCACCGGACATCGCCTGCTGCGGCATGGCCTCGCCACGCTGGACCGCCTCGCTCAAGGCCAGCAGCCGGTCGAACGCCTCCTGATCCACGTTGCGGCTGCTGGCCCGCAAGCGCCCGTCGCTGAAAGTGCCGTCCGGGGACTCCAGGCGGTCGAGGGTCACCGTCAGGTCCCCGCGCAGGAGGCCCTCGTCTCCGGCATCATGGGAGCCGCTGACCTCGAAGCCCTCGAGTCGCAACGTGCCATTATCGCTTTCCAGCGTCATGCGGGCGAGACTCAATTCCGTGCTGCCCAGCCAAAGCCGTTCGGTGGCTTGCTCGCTGTCACCCTGGAACTGCAGATCCGTGATGC
>JAWOFB010000168.1:0-7443 GCA_046482445.1 Ectothiorhodospiraceae bacterium
CCGAAGAACTCGGCGGCCTTGGCCTCCGGCGCGAACAATCCCACCAGGGTCCGGCTGGCCGACTGGCTGGAGCCCAGGCTGATACCGGCGAGGCAGCCGGCGACCAGGAACACGTGCTGCGCCTGCCAGGCGACCCCGGCGAGCTGGTTGATCCAGTCCGTGACGGCGGGCGTCGCCCAGATGGCCAGGATGGCGAGCACCCACAGCGCCAGTGTGCCCATGTACGTGGCCTTGGCACCCAGCCGGTCCTGCAGCACGCCAAAGCCCAGCGCACCCACAGCGGCGGTGATCTGGACCACGATGAACATGGCAGTGCGCACCCCGGAATCCCAGCCGATCACTTGGGCGCCGTAGGGGAAAGCAAAGCTGATAACGATATAGATGCCGGCCATGGAGAACAGCACCGACACCAAAAACACGGCGAGGTCGCGGAACTGGGCGACATCCCGCAGCGTCCGCCGGATGCGCCCGACGCCCGCGGCCACGTACCCCACGCCCGCCGGAAGCGCCTGCGGCTCGCCGCGCTCGCGCAGCCACAGGAACGTCGGCAGGGCCGCCAGCAGGAAAAAGACCGCCGCGAACGGGCCCACCCAGCGGATGCGCTCGTAGTTGGCGGCGGTCGCCTCGCCCAGCACCGCCAGCGTGAACGCCGCCGCGCACAGCCCGCCTACGTAACCCAGCGCCCAGCCCAGCCCGGAGATCCGGCCGAGCGCCCGGGACGGTCCCAGGCCCGGCAGAAACGCCGCGATGATGTTCTCCCCCGTGGCGTAGGCGAAATTCGAGATAATGATCAGGATGACCGCGGGCACAATGTCCCCGGGCTCAACGAAGAACAGCAGCGCCGTGGCCACCACCGTGACCAGGTAGCTGGCGAACAGGAAGTGCTTGCGGTTGGCCGCGTGGTCCATCACCGCGCCGCAAACCGGCCCCGTGAGCACCACCAGCAGGTAGCTCGCCGACAGCGCCAGGCTCCAGAGCAGATTGCCCAGGCGGTAGTTGTCGCCGGCGTCACCGGCGATCACCGTGGTAAACAGCTCGCTGAAGACCACGGTAATAATAAGCAGGGTATAGGCCTGGTTGGCGAAGTCGAACATCGCCCAGCCCAGGATCTCCCGGCGGGGCGCCATGGACCGTTCTTCTCCCGCCGGTTGCGCGCGCTGCAACGCCATCAGGCCCCCATTGCCGTCCCCGGTGGCCGCACATCCTGCCGGCATGGCCCGCGGGCCTGACCAGCCACCGCTGCGATACCGTATCATGGCGACGCCGGCGCGCCGGCTACGCATGAGCAACGGGGAGTGCCCTTGATGCAACCACTGGTTTGCTTCGCCCACGGCAAGGAAAGCGGTCCCTGGGGCCGCAAGATCACCGCCCTGGCGGAAGTGGCCGAAGAGCGCGGGCTCGAGGTCATGAGCCCGGACTACCGCTTCACCACCGACCCGGACGCGCGGGTCCAGCACCTGCTGGCGCAGGATGCGCTCCGCGAACGTGATTCAATCCTGGTGGGCTCGAGCATGGGCGGCTACGTCAGTGCCGTGGCCAGCGCCACCCTGCAGCCGCGCGGGTTGTTCCTGCTCGCCCCCGCGGTGGACGTGCCGGGGTACCCCGCGGACACCACACCCCGGGCCGCGATGGTGGACGTGGTCCACGGCTGGCAGGACGGCCTCATCCCGCCGGCAACGGTGGTGGCCTGGAGCCAGCGCCACGCCGCCCGCCTCCACCTGGTGGACAGCGAGCACACCCTCACCAGCGCACTGCCCTGGATCCGCGCCGCCTTCGACACGTTCCTGGGCGAGTGTCTGGACAAGTCCGCTAGCGCTGGGTGAGCCGGAGTTCGATGCGCCGGTTGCGGCGCAGGTCCTCGGGTGAGTCGCCTTCTGCCACCGGGTGGTGCTCGCCGAACCCGGCCGCCGCCAGGCGGCCCGGGGGAACGCCCTGCTCGATGAGATAGTCGACGATGGCCTGGGCGCGGGCCGTGGACAGTTCCCAGTTGGACGGGAAGCGATCGGTGTCGATGGGGCGCTGGTCGGTGTGGCCCTCGACCTGGAGCAACCACGGAATCTCGCTGGGGATGCGGTCGCGGATCTGGATGATGGTCTCGGCGACGCTGTCCAGCTGCTCGCGGCCTTCCTCGCCGATCTCCGCCGAGCCGCTGTCGAAGAACAGCGAGGACTCGAACACGAAGCGATCGCCCTCGACGCGGATATCGTCCCGGTCACCGAGCACCTCGCGCAGGCGGCCGAAGAACTCGGAGCGGTACTGGCGCAGCTCGCGCACCTGCTCGATGAGCGCGACGTTGAGCCGGCGCCCGAGCTCCTCGATTTCGTCTTCCTGCTCGGCCACGGTCTCCTCGGAGATCTCCAGGGCCTCGGAGACCCGGCGGAGCTGCTCGCGCAGGGCCTCGACCTGGTTGTTGAGTCGGTCGATCCGCGACTGCTGCCGCTCGGTGAGCTGGCGCTCCTCTTCCAGGGCCTGCTCCTGTTCCTCGACCAGCTGCTGGAGGTCGCGGACCCGCGTCTCGCGCTCTTCCAGGGCCCGCTGGCGCAGGTGCGTGCGCTCCTGGGCGTCCGCCAGCTCGGACTCCAGGGCCTGGCTCCGGTCACGCGCCTGGGTGGCCTGCTCCTCCGCTTCCTCGCGGGCGGCGGCGAGCTCACCAACCTCCTGCTCCAGCTCGTCGCGCATCTCGCGCAGCGCCTGGAGGTCCTGCTGCAGGCTGGCGATGGTGGCGGTTTGCTCCTCGATGAGCTCCTCGTCTGCCTCGGACTCGGCTTCGGCCTCTTGCAACGAGGACCGCAGCGACTCGGTCCGGGACTCGGCAGCACTCAATTCCTCGCGCAGGGCCTGGCGCTCGGCCACGGACACCTCGAGATCCGCCTCCAGCTCCTCGCGGCGGCGGCGCTCCATGGCCAGTTCGTCGCCCAGCTCCTCGACCCGGTCTTCCAGGCGTGCCAGGGCGGCTTCACGGCCGGCGAGGGTGTCCGTCAGGTAGTACTGGGCCACCATGAACAGACTGAGCACGAACACGAACAGCAGTAGCAACGTGGCCAGCACGTCCACGTAGCCAGGCCAGACGTTGACACCTCCGCGGTTGCGTCGCTCCGGGAACACGGCGTCAGCGCTCGGGGTCGGTGCCGGTGGCGCGCGCCACGGTGCGGGTCAGCAAACGGATCTCGTCGCGTAGTTCGCTGGCGAGCTCGGTGCGCTCGTTCTGCATCTCCTCGACCAGCCGGTGGAGGGTGTTGTCCAGCGAACGCAGGCGCTCCTCCAGCCCCTCGCTGCTCTCTTCGCGCTCGCCCAGGTTCTCCGCCAGGCGCTGGAGCACCGGCTGGAGCTCCATCTGGCTGCGGGCCTGGTTGAGCATGCGCTTGTGCTCGCTGCGGATCTGCTCGGAGAGTTCCCCGATCTGCTCGGTGATACTGGCCACGCTCTCCTCGGCGCTGTGGCGATCCTCCTCGCGCCGCGCCACCACGCGCTGGAGCCGGTCGATGCTCTCGGCGGTCTGCTCCAGCAGGGCCTGGATGTAGGACGGCACGCTGTGCTCGGTATCGACATTGGCCAGCGCCCCGGAGCTAAAGCGCGTCAGACCGGAGAGCTGCTCTTCGATATCGTTGTAGAACCGGTTCTGGGCGTGGCCGGTCTGCAGGTCCACGAAGCCCAGGATCAGGGAGCCCGCGAGCCCGAACAGGGAGGAGCTGAACGCGGTGCCCATGCCGTCCAGAGGCTCTTCCAGGCCGGTGCGCAGCTGCTCGAACAGCTCCGTGGCGTCGCCGCCGCCGACGCTCAGGCCGCTGATCACGCGCCCGATGCCGCTGAGTGTATCCAGGAGTCCCCAGAACGTCCCCAGAAGACCCAGGAAAATGAGCAGGCCGATGAAATAGCGCGACAGATCCCGGGACTCTTCCAGCCGCGAGCGGATGCCGTCGAGCAGCGCGCGCATGCTCAGCGTCGACAACTGCAGATTGCCGCCGCGCTCCTGCAGCATCTGGCCCAGCGAGCCCAGCACGCCCCGCTTGGGCGGCGCCGGCAGGGACTCCGCGCCCTTCTGCCAGGCCCGCAGCCAGCTGGCGTCCGGGCCCAGGACCAGGATCTGGCGGACGTTGATGAGGATGCCGATGAGCAGCACGGCCAGGATCATGCCGTTGAACGCCGGATTCGCCATGAACGCGTCCAGCAGCTGGCGATGGACCAACCCGCCGACGCCCGCCACCGCGAGCAGGAACAGGGTAATCCATACGAGCACGCGACGTGGCTGTTTCACACCCGCCTCCCTTTGTCGTTATCCGCCGCCGGTTACTGCGGCCATGCACCGCGCGCACTGTACCAGGCGATTGTTTTCCAGGCGCCCACTTTCCCCAAAACCACGGCCACGGACAAGGATTTCCGTCGCAGGAATCGGAATGCGTCACAGACGCGTGGACTTTGCCGCCTCGGGATCCCATCATCCGCAGGCGTGAGACGATGGGGGATCCGGCATGGCGGAAACCGGTCAGGGAACGGGCGAAGCACCCGCACACCCGCTGCTGGCGCCCCTGTACTGCGGGCCCCTGGCGGAGCTGGAACCGCCCCGGGCACCCTCGGCGGAGGCAGTGCCTTTCGCGCGCCTGCGGGATCCCGAATGGCTGCGACCCACCGTCGCCACATTCGCTGCCGCCCACGGCCATGACGACGAGCTCGCCGCGGCATCCCAGTGGTCCAAGTACACCATGGCGGCGGCGATCGTGCCGGCGGTCGTCGCCAATCTGCTACTGGGGCGCGACACCGCCGCCTCTGGCACCGGGGCCCTGCTGGCAGAGGACAACCGGGTCCTTGCCGTCGCCCTGCCCAACAACCTGGAGCCCATCAGCGCCTTCGGGCCCGAGCGCTTCACGGGCCTGCTGGAGAACGTCATTGTGCCGGTAGCCACAGCGCTGGCCCGGCTCACCGGCGCCTCACCCCGGGTATTCACCAGCAACGCCGGCAACGTCTTCGAGTTCATCACCGGCGTGGTCGCGGACCACCCCGACGCACCCCCCGGGGCCGGCGAACCGGCGCGCCGGCTTATGGACCGGCGTCGACAGCCCGACGGCAGCACCAATCCCCTGTACCAGCCCGTGCGCTACCACATCGACGCCGAGGGTAACCGGCACCGCATCCGCCGGCTGTGCTGCATCCGCTACCGCGCCGATAACCTGGACTACTGCAGCAACTGCCCGTTGCTTGCGGAGAACCAGGCACTCAGGGACTAACAATCATTCGCGTTCAAAGCGCGTAGCCGAACTGGTAACCTGCGGTATCCGGAACGCCGCGGTTGCGGCACGTTGCGCCCGCGGGCGCGCTCACCAGCAGTGGAGAGCACGATGCTCGAGACCCGAGAAGCCAGCGTACGCATCAATGGCACCACGTTGCTGCAGCCGGTCAGCGACGCATTCGCGGGTGGCTGTGTTCACGGTCTCATCGGCCACAACGGCTCCGGCAAGACCACCCTGCTGAATCTGCTGGCCCGCCAGCAGATCCCGAGCAGCGGCACGGTCTGGCTCGACGGCACCGACGTGCGTCGCTGGCCCGGGCGCGCCTTCGCGCGGCGGGTCGCCTACCTCCCGCAGCGGCTGCCGGCGGCGGAGAATCTCACCGTGCGCGAACTGGTGGCCTTCGGTCGCTACCCGTGGCACGGGCTGCTGGGCCGCGCCACACGGGCGGATCGCCAGGCCATCGACCGGGCGCTGGAGCAGACCGGGACGACCCCGCTGACGGACCGGCTGGTGGACACCCTCTCCGGCGGCGAGCGCCAGCGCGCCTGGTTGGCCATGCTGCTCGCCCAGGAGAGCGATTACCTGCTGCTGGACGAGCCCCTGGCCGCGCTGGATATCGCCCACCAGGTGGAGGTGCTGGCCCTGATCCGGGACCTGGCTCGGGACATGGGCCTGGGCGTCGTCGTGGTGCTGCACGATATCAACATGGCGGCGCGTTACTGCGACACCCTGACCGCCCTCCAGGGGGGCGAAGTCATTGCTCGCGGCGCCCCCACGGAGCTCATGCAGGACGCCACCCTCAAGGCCATCTACGGCATCCCGATGCAGGTCATGGCGCATCCGGGCGGTGCCCATCGGGTTGCAGTGGTGGAGTAGTGCGGGCGCGCCAGCGCGGATCCATTCGCCGGCTGCTGCAAGGCGTCGCACTCGCGCTCTTCGTCCTGGCTGCCGCCCGGAGCGGGGCAAGCGACGACGACGCGCCGCGCATCGCCACCCTGGACTGGACCCTGGCCGAGACCCTGGTCGCCCTGGACGTCACCCCCGTGGCCGTGGCCCAGGTTGATGCCTATCACGCCTGGGTCGGCGAGCCACGCCTTCCCGACGCCGTTCATGACCTGGGCCTGCGCGGCCAGCCCAACCTGGAGCGCCTGGCCACCCTGGAGCCCGACCACATCCTGATCTCGCCGCGTTTTGCCAACCTGGCGCCGCGCCTGGAACGCATCGCGCCGGTGACCCAGATGGCCCTGTATACGGGAGAGACCGCCATCTGGCCGGCGATTCGCAGCCTGACCCGCGATGTCGGTGCCATCGCGAACCGGGAGGCCGCCGCAGACCAACTGCTCACAGACACGGAAGCGCGCATCCGGGAACTGGGTGAACGGCTGACGCCAGCCGAACGGGAGCGACCGGTGGCGGTGATCCAGTTCGTGGACGCGCGCCACGTCCGGGTCTTCGGCGCCGGGAGCCTGTTCCAGGGCGTCATCGAACGCCTGGGGCTGACCAATGCCTGGGCGGGCGGCACCAATGCCTGGGGGTTCCAGGTCGTGGCGCTTGAGCGCCTGGCCGACCTGGATGCGCGCCTGGTGGTGGTGCGCCCCTTCCCGGAGGGCGTTGCGGCGCAACTGGAGCGACCGGGCCTGTGGCAGCAGCTCCCCAGTGTACGCAATGGCACCACCGTCACCCTGCCGCCGATCTGGAGCTTCGGCGCGCTGCCCTCGGCGCGTCGCTTCGCCGAGGTGCTGGTGGCCGCGCTGACCGAGGACGAGGGCTGACACATGCCGCGGCTGCCGCGCATCACGCCCGGCCGACTGTGCGGCCTCATGGCACTGGCGCTTGTGGCGCTAGGCGGCTGGAGCCTGATCAGCCAAACCGGTCTGGTCACCGGCCTGCAGGCCATGCTCACCCAACCCGACAGCGACAGCACCGCTCTGGCGCTGCATTTCGCCTGGTGGCCGCGCCTGGCGATGGCCCTGCTCGCCGGTGCCGCGCTCGCCCTGGCCGGGGTGCTGTTCCAGCAGGTCCTGCGCAATCCCCTGGCGGCCCCCACCACGCTCGGGGTGACCAGTGGTGCAGAACTCGCGCTGCTGGCCGCCACGCTGCTGGCTCCCGGCCTGCTGGCAGCGGGGCGCGAGTGGGTGGCTCTTGCGGGGGGCGGCCTGGCCATGGGCCTGGTATTCCTGCTCACCTGGCACCGCGGGCTGACGCCGGTCGTCGTCGT
>JAWOFB010000198.1:0-2852 GCA_046482445.1 Ectothiorhodospiraceae bacterium
GCAGGAAGCCCTGGCCGGCGCGCACGTGCTGGTGGTCGGCCTGGGCGGGCTGGGATCACCCGCCGCCTTCTACCTGGCGGCGGCTGGCGTGGGCACCTTGACGCTCGCCGACGACGACCAGGTGGATCTCACCAACCTTCAACGCCAGATCCTGCACGGCACCGGGGATGTGGGCGCAGCCAAGACCGACTCGGCGCGCCAGAAGCTGGCAGCACTCAACCCGGAGCCGGTGGTTCACACGCTCGATCAACGGCTCGAGGGTGACGCGCTGAACGCGGCCGTGGCCGCCGCCGACGTGGTCCTGGACGGCACCGATAACTTCGCCACGCGGTTCGCGGTGAACGCCGCCTGCGTGGCCACGGGGACGCCGCTGGTCGCCGGTGCCGCCATCCGCCTGGAGGGCCAGCTTGGGGTCTTCCGCCCCGACCGGGGCGGCGCCTGCTACGCCTGCCTGTTCCCGCCCGCGACGGTGGACGACGCCACCCGCGAGAGCTGCAGCGAGACGGGGATCCTGGGGCCGGTGGTGGGTGTGATCGGCAGCATGCAGGCCTTGGAGGCACTGCGCGTGCTCACCGGCTTTGGCGAGGCCGCCGACGGCCGCTTCATGGTCTGGGACGCCGCCAGCAACACCTGGCAACGCTTCCGGGTGGCGCGTGACCCGGATTGCCCGGTGTGCGGCGGCGCCGAAGCGCGCTGACCGTCGCCCCGAGAACCAGCGCCCCGGGGCGTTAGTGTCGGGTGTCGTCCGGCGGCTCGCTGCCGCCCTCGTGGAACAGTTGCTCCACATCCACGGCGTCGAAGCGGTAGACGGTACCGCAGAACTCGCAGGTCGCCTCCACGTGGCCCTGCTCGGCGAGCAGCGCCTGCATCTCGGCATGGCCCATCCCCTGCAGCACACCCCCCAGGCGCTCCCGAGTGCAGTGGCAGCCAAAGCGCACCGAACTGCCCGGCATCAGGCGAATGGATTCCTCGTGGAAGAGCCGCTGGAGCATGGCTTCCGGGCCCAGGTGCAGTAACTCGTCCCGGGTCACGGTCGCCGCCAGGTGTCCGGCCCGCTCCCAGGCATCCGGGTCACTGTCCGCGCCGGCCGGCAGGCGCTGGAGCAACAGCCCCGCCGCCCGCTCGCCGTCGCAGGCCAGCCAGACCCGCGTCGGCAGCTGCTCGGACTGGGCGAAGTACTCTGCCACCGCCGCGTCCAGCCGCTCGCTTTCCACCGGCACAATGCCCTGGTAGCGATCATCGCTGTCGGACGGATCGATGGTGATGGCGAGATAGCCGCCGCCGCAGAGCTCGTGGAGAGGGGCATCCGTGACCGGATCGTCCCCCAAGCGCGCCAGCCCGCGCATGGTCTGTTCGTGGTTGGCGCTGGCGACGAGCATGCGCAACGGCCCCTCGCCGCCCTGGATCTGCAGGATGAGCGAGCCGCGGAACTTGATAATGGCGGACAGTAGCCCGGCGGCCGCCAGGGCCTCACCCACCAGGCGGTTCACCGCATCCGGGTAACTGCGCCGGCCCAGGACCTCGTCCAGGGTCTGGTCGATCTGGATGAGTTCGCCACGTACATCGGCGTGCTCGAAGAAAAACCGATGCAGCGTGTCACCGGAACCGCTCATGCGCCGCCTCCTCGTGTCGGGCGCGCCGCGCCGGGGCATCGCACCCGGGCGGGCCAGGGCCAGTGGTTCAGGACGACAGCTTGCGCCGCAGCAGCTCGTTGACCTGCTCCGGGTTGGCCTTGCCGCCGGAAGCCTTCATGACCTGGCCGACGAAAAACCCCAGGAGTTTCTCCTTGCCGGCCCGATACTGCTCCACTTGCTGGGGATTGGCCGCGATCACCTCGTCGATCATCGCCTCAATGGCGGCGGTATCCGTGACCTGCTTGAGGCCGTGGGCCTCGATCACCGCATCCGCGTCACCCTCACCGTTCCACATGGCCTCGAAGACCTGCTTGGCAATCTTGCCGGAGATGGTCTCGTCGGTGATGCGCTGGATCATGCCGCCGAGCTGCTCGGCAGTCACCGGGCTATCGGTAATCTCCAGGCCGGACTTGTTCAGCGCCCCGGACAGCTCGCCCATGACCCAGTTGGCCGCCAGCTTGCCGGCGCCGCCGGATGCCCGGGCGGTGGCCTCGAAGTAATCGGCGAGCTCGCGGCTGGCGGTAAGCACCGAGGCGTCGTAGGCCGGCAGGGCGTACTCGCTCATGAAGCGCTCGCGCTTGGCGTCGGGCAGCTCCGGGAGTTCGCTGCGGGCGTCCTCGACCAGGGCCGTGTCCACCTCGACCGGCAACAGGTCCGGGTCCGGGAAATAACGGTAGTCGTCCGCTTCTTCCTTGGTGCGCATGGTACGCGTCTCACCGCTCACGGCGTCGAACAGCCGGGTCTCCTGATTGATCGTGCCGCCGGACTCCAACACGTCGATCTGGCGCTCCACCTCGTAATCCAGGGCCTGCTGCACGAAGCGGAAGGAGTTGACGTTCTTGATCTCCGTGCGCGTGCCGAAGGCATCGCTGCCGGCCGGACGCACCGAGACGTTGGCGTCGCAGCGGAACGAGCCCTCCTGCATGTTGCCGTCGCAGATGCCCAGATACCGCACCAGCGTGTGCATCTTCTTCATGTACGCCACCGCTTCCGCCGACGAGCGGATATCCGGCTCGGAGACGATCTCAAGAAGCGGTGTGCCGGCGCGGTTGAGATCGATGCCGGAGACGCCCTCGAAGCCCTCGTGCAGGGACTTGCCGGCGTCCTCTTCCAGGTGCGCCCGTGTGACCCCGATGCGCTTGGTGGTGCCGCCGTCGAGTTCGATGGTCACCTCACCGTCATGGACGATGGGCAGATCGTACTGGCTGATCTGGTAAC
>JAWOFB010000046.1:0-8401 GCA_046482445.1 Ectothiorhodospiraceae bacterium
AACAGGCTGATTCCTCCCAAGAGTCCACATCGACGGAGGAGTTTGGCACCTCGATGTCGGCTCATCACATCCTGGGGCTGTAGCAGGTCCCAAGGGTATGGCTGTTCGCCATTTAAAGTGGTACGCGAGCTGGGTTTAGAACGTCGTGAGACAGTTCGGTCCCTATCTGCCGTGGGCGTCGGAGATTTGAGGGGATCTGCTCCTAGTACGAGAGGACCGGAGTGGACGCACCTCTGGTGTTCCGGTTGTCACGCCAGTGGCACTGCCGGGTAGCTACGTGCGGACGGGATAACCGCTGAAAGCATCTAAGCGGGAAGCCCTTCCCAAGATGAGATCTCCCTGGGTCCTTGAGACCCCTGAAGGGCCGTCGGAGACGACGACGTTGATAGGCCGGGTGTGGAAGCTCAGCAATGGGTGAAGCTAACCGGTACTAATTGCCCGTGAGGCTTGGCCATATAACACCCAAAAAGTCTGGGTGCGGCCTGCATGCAAGTGACATGCTGGTAGCAGCAACTTTCCGAATTCGCGAGCGGCCGTTCTAGCGGCCGTCATGCGAGCCAGTTTGCCTGGCGACCATAGCGAGCTGGAACCACCCGAATCCATGCCGAACTCGGAAGTGAAACCGCTTTGCGCCGATGATAGTGCGGCCTCGCTGTCGTGCGAAAGTAGGTCATCGCCAGGCTCCCGACCCGAAAACCCCGCAGCATTCGCTGCGGGGTTTTTTTTTGATTGGTATCGTGGCGTTTTCAGTGCGCGGGAGCGGTGCCATGGATCCAGAGACCGATGCCACAGCGGACCTGCAGGCGTTGATCGACGCCAGCCCGTCGCCCTGGCATGCGGTTGCGACCATGGTCGAGCGTCTCGAGAAAGCGGGCTTTCGGCCGCTGGACGAACGCGAGACCTGGGATCTCCAGCCGGACACCGGCTATTACATCGTGCGCGGGGGCGGCACCCTTGTCGCGCTGATCACGGGCAGCCGCCCGGCGCCGGAGACGGGCTTTCGCATCCTGGGCGCACACACCGATTCACCCGGCTTCCGGGTCAAACCCTCGGGTGTAGTGAGTACGCAGGGTTACCCGCAGATCCCTGTTGAGCTCTACGGTTCCCCGATCATCGCGAGTTTCGCGGACCGCGAGTTAGCCCTGGCCGGCCAGGTCTTCGTGCGCGACCCGGATGACAATACCGTTACACCGATGTTGTATCGGTCTCCGGGCGCGGTGGCGCGACTCCCGAATGCGGCCATCCACCTGAATCACGACGTCAATCGCGAGGGGCTGCGCTTTGAGCGCCACGACGAACTCGCGCTGCAGACCGATCTTGCGGTTACCGACTCGTCGGCGACGGATGCCCTGACGGTCGCCATTGCGGCGGATCTCCGTGTCGAACCCCGGGACCTCGTCTCCTGGGAACTAGCGGTCTCCGATAGCCAACCGGCAGCACGCTTCGGCTGGTCGCAGGAGTACCTGGCGGCGCCACGGCTTGATAATCTGGCATCCTGCCACGCCGGCCTCACGGCGCTGCTCGCCAGCGATTCCGGGGGATTTGACGGACCTCGCGTTCTCGCCTGCTTTGATCATGAAGAAGTGGGCAGTACCAGTTACCGCGGTGCGGAAAGCAGCCCCTTGAATTCCGTGCTGGAGCGTCTGAGCGGGGGTCCTTCTGGCGCGGTCGATGCCTATCGGCGTGCGTTGGCGCGCAGCGTCCTGGTGAGCGTGGATATGGCCCACGGCTACCACCCCGGTTTCCCCCGCCTGTATGACAACGACAACCGGATTCGCCTCAATGGCGGGCCCGCCATCAAGATCAACGCGCAGCAGCGCTATGCCACGGATGCCGGCGCGGAGGCCGTGTTCGCCGGACTCTGCGACGAGATCGACGTGCCCTGCCAGCGCTATGTCCATCGCAATGACATTCCCTGTGGCACCACCATCGGCCCGATCACGGGTTCCGCCCTGGGGGTGCGCACCGTGGACGTTGGCAACCCGCTGTGGTCCATGCACAGCGCTCGCGAAACCATGGGGGCTCATGACCAGGCGCGCATGATCCGGGTGCTGAGCCACTACCTAACGCGTCGGGAACTGCCGCTACGGGACGGAGACTGACATGGACCGTGCGGATCGTTTGCTCGCGACGCTGGCGGACGGCGGCGTGCATTCCGGTGCGGCGCTTGGCTCGCAGCTGGGCGTGACCCGGGCCGCTGTCTGGAAACTCGTGCGCCAGCTGCGTAGCGAAGGCGCACCCATCGCCGCCGATGCGGGCAGCGGGTACCGCCTGGAAACCCCCCTGGAGCCGCTGGACGGCGATGCCATTGCCGCCTGCTGGACTGCTACAACCCGTGCCGTCGTGGCGCAGCCCTGGATCCGCCGCCTGGTCGACTCGACCAACGCCCGGCTGTTCGCCGAGCTCGACACCCTCAGTCACCCGGTTGTCCTGCTGGCCGAGGCGCAGACGGCGGGCCGGGGCCGGCGCGGCCGCGCCTGGCATTCGCCCTTCGGTCGCAGCCTGTACCTGAGCGTCGCCTGGCCTTTTCAGGATGTCCCCGGTGGCATGTCGGGACTGAGCCTGATCGCGGGTATGGCGGTTGCCCGCATTCTGAAAAAGCACGGTCTCACGGAGGTGGCGCTCAAATGGCCCAATGACCTGGTCGTGGGTGACGACAAGCTCGGAGGTGTCCTGGTCGAAATTCAGGGAGAACCGGCCGGTCCCTGTGGTGCAGTGATTGGCCTGGGCCTGAATCTCGATATGCCGGACGCCCCCGGCGTGGATCAGCCCTGGACGACGCTTCGCCGCCGGTTGCCCGCCTGGCCCGGCCGGAACCGCCTCGCCGGTGAGATCAGTGATGCCCTGGTGCAGGGGCTGCTGCGCTTCCAGGAATCCGGCTTTGCTCCGTTCCTGCCGGACTGGGCGGTATTCGACGCGTTGAGCGACCGTCCGGTGACGCTGGTGATCGGGGAGCGCCGGGTCCAGGGTATCGCGCGTGGCGTGGACGCCACCGGGTCCCTCCTGGTCGACTCCGGTGAGGGAGCGCAGCCCTGGAGCGCCGGCGAGGTTACGGTGCGGGCGCAGCGATGATCCTGTTACTGGACGTGGGCAACTCGCGGTGCAAGTGGCAGCTTCACGACCCCTGCGGGGTGGTCGCCGCGGGCGCGCATGCCTATACCCCCGGTGGCGGGTTGGCCCCCGACCTTCTTCGGGACCTGGATGAACTGCCGGCTGCACCGGACCGAGCTGTTGCCTGCGCCGTGGCCGCCCCGCAGACGTTCAACGCCCTGGATCGTCACCTGCGTGCCCGCTGGAATTGCGCCCTTGAGCCCTTTGTGACTGCCGCCGCGGAGCACGGCGTGGTGAACGCTTACGACCGCACCCAGGACCTGGGCGCCGACCGGTGGGCGGCGCTCATTGGGGCCCGGGCCCGTTACGCCGGGCGTGTCCTCATCGTGGACTGCGGCACCGCTGTCACGCTGGACGTTCTGGAAGCCAACGGACGTCACGCCGGCGGTTTGATCCTACCTGGCGTGGCCCTGGCGCGGCGGGCACTGTCCACGGGGGCGCATCGGCTGGATGAGCCCGGTGACGGTGCGCTGCCCGACTTGGCTGCCGATACACCCACCGCCATCCGCGCCGGCACCTTCCACGGCCTGGTCGCTGCCATTGCCGGCCTGCGTGCTTCCGTTGAGGCGGCCGGCGGTGCCGTGACCGCCGTCCTGACCGGCGGCGACGCCCAGGCGGTGGGTGCGGCGCTGGTTGGTGACTGGCACGTGGACCCGGACCTGGTGTTTACCGGGATGCTGGTGGCGAGCGGGGAGTCGGCATGAGGGCCTTCGCCGTTCTACTCCTGTTGCTCAACGTGCTGGTCCTTGCGGTCTGGACCCTGCCGTCCGCCGGCCCGCCGGAGCCGTATCCGCCCGATCCCGAGCCCGGCTCTCTGGAGCTGGTGGACGAAGAGGCGCAGCTTCGTGAGCGGGAATCCCCCGAGAGCGCAGACGATTCCGGGGAGGATGGCCGCCAGGCGGACCCGTCGGCGGCACAGGCCGACGGAGGCAACCGGACCCCGGAACGCTGTTCCGTGCGGACACTGGCGAGTTCGGATGAGGCCGAGGCACTGGTCGAGCGTCTCCGCGCGGCGGGTAACCGTGCCGGCACCGGCACGGTCAGCGATGAGGAATGGGTGGGGCACTGGGTACATGTGCCGGAACAGGAGTCCATGGAGGCGGCCCAGGCCATCATGGACCGGCTCGCCGAAGCCGGCATCGAAGACTACGGCTACGTGGGCGGCGGCGGGCACGCCATCTCGCTCGGTGTCTACTCCCGGCGTGAACGCGCCGAGCGCCGCCGCAAGGATCTGGAAGACATGGGCTTTGAGGTGACGATTGCCGACCGTTACCGCAACGTCACGCGTCACCGCGTCGTCGCCACGGCTTCGCCGGACTCGCTACCTGAAAGCGACGACTGGGAAACCAGCACCGACTGCGCGGTTACGGACTCTTGAAGCCGGACGCGATTCCGGTGGATCATAGACACCGACGCTGGCGTAGCTCAGTTGGTAGAGCAGCTGATTTGTAATCAGCCGGTCGCAGGTTCGACTCCTGTCGCCAGCTCCAGTTTTTTCGTAAACCGGGATGCCCGCAACAACGCCGGGTGTGTTTCCGGTGGATGGGTCGGCCAATGGTCGTGCCATGGATGGTGGTCCGCAGCGAAAACGCGCCGGGAACCACCTCCCCTTTTCCCGGAGCCAGCCACACTACGGCGCGTCCTCGGTGGTCCACTGTGGCTTCGACATCAAGCCCCACACATGACACGGGAAGCATCATTCTTAGTGCCCTGGTGCTGCTCGTGGTCGCCTCTGTGCTGGCCGCCGGCGTCGCCCGACTGGTCAGCAGCGGGACGGTCG
Organism: Ectothiorhodospiraceae bacterium; assembly: GCA_046482445.1. GTDB lineage: Bacteria > Pseudomonadota > Gammaproteobacteria > Nitrococcales > Aquisalimonadaceae > Aquisalimonas. The sequence continues at coordinate 4,892 of JAWOFB010000046.1, forward strand.
CCAGCTCCGATCGCGTCCTGGTGGAGCGGGCGCTTTTCGCGCTGGAGAGCGCGCGGTTTTCCGGTCAAAGCTGCACCGACTTGCAAAACGATCCGGAAACGATGCCCTCCGGCGCCGCGTTCACGTGCCAGCCCGGGGCGTGTGAGCGTGACGGTCTCGAAGATCAGGACGTCCTTGTGGGTTTCGCTGGCGGCGATTCGCCAGACGACGCCCGAGCCGTTGAACGCGTGTGCACCCAGCCGAGCAATCTGACTCCCGGTGACATCGAGGACTGCGACGACTGTGACTTGATCGAGGGTGACGACTGTCCGTCTGGCGAATCGGAGTTTGAAAAGGAAAGTAGTGGCACGTTCGGTTATGCCTGTGACCAGCAGGCGGGGAACACTCAGTTGAAACTAAAGGATACCGATGGCGTGTTCTTCGAGCCGGCAGAATTTAAGGGTAGTACGGAGCTTACTTTCAAAGGAGGTGGAGCCGACGGGATTGGCATTGTTTTCCTGGAGGACGTGACTCTGTCGGGCGATATGTCCCTCAAACTCAAGAACATCAACGTTTGCTTTGGCGGCAACGTTGAAGTCAACGGTAGTCCAGAAATCGAAATTGAGAGTAGTACAGTTCGGTTTACTGAGGGTGAACCGGACTACTTCAGCAGCGAGACTGATAGCGTTGAGGGCGGCTCGTGTGAGGTCGGTGACGGGGACGCGTGGGAATACGCCTTGTGAACGCGAGCGATCGACGCATTCGTGGGTTGATCGTCGTCTCACCGGTTATGTGCGAGCACCTCCACGCTCGCACTGGCGTCGTCCCCGGTCGTGGCGGTTGTCTCCAGCGTGATGGCGACCCGGGTCAGGCTATTGACGTTATACACGCCGTTTTCGCAACTGAAGCGGGTCACTGCTTTTTCGCCGCCGCCGAGGACGGTCGTCTGCCCTGGAGCGCCCTCCCGCTCGAGTACCAGCCGCGCCGGTGTGCCTTCCGTCGCATAGGCTCGTGTCTCGTTGCCGCTGCCCTGGATCTGGACGACGACCTTGAGAGTCTCGGCATCAGGGCATGTCACTGACTGTGCCCCCCGGATTGCCCGGGTCATGCGCGCCGCGGCACTGTCCAGTTCACCGCGCAGGTCGACCGAGGAACGCGTCGTCCCGATAGCCCGCATGGTGTTGGCGATGGGCTGAGCTGCGACACCGATAACCGTGCCCACGAGTACGAGTACCAGGATGACCTCGATCAGTGAGAAGCCGCGCTGCCTGGAGCTGCTGTGACGGAGTGTCGTGCTCATAAGCGTAAGGCGATGACGGTTCGGTCAGAGTCCGACGCCTTGACCCGGATGCACGCCTCCGTCGGACAGCTACTGATTTGCGCTTCGGCGATGATGTCACTGGTGTTGCATTGCTCGTCCAGGGCGGTGGTCGACTCCTCGCGCGCCCCGTCGGCTGCCCAGGTAGCAGGCGGGTTACCCTCGGCGTCACTGAAGTCGAGCTGGCTGTCCTCGTTCAGTGCAATCAGCGTTTCGCCGCAGTTCCGCGCCTGCCTCGTAAGTCTGCCCTGGTCGGTCATCACGGCCTGTTCGCCGGCGAACGGTAAGGTCTGACCAAGGATCGTGATGGCCAGGCCGATCAGCACGATACCGATGATGAGCTCGATGAGCGTTACCCCGCACTGCCGGCGGCCGTCGTGCATCAGCATGGCCCTCGCTGGATCGACCCGGTTCGACCGCGAATGCATACGTGACGAGTGGTGTCCTCCGCGCTCAGCGTGATCGACAAATCCCCGAGCTCAGTGGTGTCGTCGGGATCGGTGACCCGGGCTTCGGGATACGTGAGCGCAAATGCGTTCGGGTCCGGTGGCGAGATCGTGACGCCACCGGACGGTTCGCGTTGGATCTCACCCTCGGCGCATGCAGAAACGCCGTAAGCGTTGCCAGCGTCAAGCGTGTAGCTTTCCGGGTTGAGTGAGACCACCATCCGCGTGTCGTCACCGCCGCAGCCGAGAGCCAGATCCCGGGCACTGCGCAGGTCACCGATCAACTGATCCTGGGCCTGCCGAACGGAGGGGGCGCTCGTAAGGAGAGACCCGGGCGCCCGGTTGACCGCGATCGTCCCGAGCGCCCCTAGCAGAACCAGTACCAGTACCAGCTCCAGTATCGTCACGCCGGCCTGGCGCGCCGCAGCAGCCATCGACCTCGTCCAGCATCTACTGCCTCTACGTCAGCCACGATACCGTGGCGGGTGAATGCGTCAACGCGAGTGAGCCGAAATCAGCCGCGTGCGGGATCGCTTTGGGTGCGTGCCCTGGGCCGGAACGAGCGAGCTTCCACCGCTGGAGCGCAGGCAAAGCCCGTTCTCACTTTGCGGCACGCCGCTATTCCGGCGGGTCGCCGCTTGCTGTTGGCACCTTCTCCGGCACTTGGTCGGCCCCCGCCCAGGGCGCGTCGAAGCTGACGTTCGCTTCGCCGTGATCGAGCAGGTCACGTAACAGCACCACGATGCCGCCCACGCACAGAAACAGGCCGAAGGTCAGCCCCACGGTCTGGAAATGGCGTAACAGGTACAGGCCTGTTGCCGAGCCCTCCGGAATCCAGATGATCGGGGCCATGAGGCCAAGCAGCGCGACGAATGAGTAGACCATGAAGCGAATGAAGTCCACGGGGACCTTGCGAATGGTGAGCCCGTAGACCAGCGTCGCCACAATGAGGACCGACGCCGTCGCCTGGACCGCAATCATGGCGCGCTCGCCGATGAAGACGAAGCGACTCTCCTCGTACTGGGCGTCGCCCGTCTGCGCCCCCAGCAGTCCCACCACCAGCAGATTGCCCACCAGATACGCCAGACACAGGCCGAAGGGCAGCCACAGCAGGCGTGTCCTGCGCAGGAGACTGTAGCCGTCCACCGCGTGCCAGACGAGCAGCCAAACGGGAATGGCCAGGGCGTAAATTGCCTCGGAGATCAGCTCATGCATGACGGCTGAGGCTACATCACCCGGGGCTACCGCGAAATGCGCGACTCCGGGCTGCCGACCGCTGCCCGACGCCGCCGTGTCCGTACGGTCGGCACCGGGATTCCCTCATCAAGCCGTGACACGGCTGCCGGAAGCGGCGCGCCGCGTTCGAGCCGATACTGAATCCGATGGGGCCGGCACCCCGGAGATGCCGGCCGTGACGACTCAGAACCGGTAGCCCACCGCGATCGTGGCCACCCAGGGGTCAATGTCCACGTCCACGTCTGTGGACCCAGTAGCGGTCTTCACCTGGCTCTCGGCTTCCAGATCGATGTAGCGCAGGTCGGCATTCACCAGCCAGCGGTTACCGAGCTCGTAGTCCACGCCCACCTGGGCTGCCCAACCCATGGAGTCCTCGATGTCGATATCGGTAACGCCGAGGGCCGCTGCATCGGAATCAACTTCCTCGTCCGAAAACAGGGTGTAGTTAATCCCCACGCCCACGTACGGGCGGAACGCCGTGTCGGTATCGAAGTGGTACTGCACACTCAGCGTCGGCGGCAGGTGCTTGGT
>JAWOFB010000087.1:0-2585 GCA_046482445.1 Ectothiorhodospiraceae bacterium
GTGATGCTCGGCCACCAGAAGAATCCCGCAGCCGGGCCGGGCTCGCTTTTGCTTGGAAACCATATCACGGGGGTTAACCGGCACATTGCGACACACCGCACAGGGCATGCGCCAGTGGTCAGGCCGGGCGATGGCGGAGTGGCTGTACCGCGTGCGCTCCCGCTGGCAGGACCCGCAACAAGTCTCCCTGAACCTCGCCCTGCAGGGCGGCGGGAGTCACGGCGCGTTTACCTGGGGGGTGCTGGACCGGTTGCTGGAGGAGCCGCACCTCACACTCGAGGGCATCAGCGGCACCAGCGCCGGCGCCATCAACGGTGTGGCACTGGCCAGCGGCTGGCTCCAGGGCGGTGCCGAGCAGGCCCGGCTCACTCTGGAGCAGCTCTGGCGCCGGGTTAGCGAACGCTCGGTGCTCGGGCCGCTCCAGGCAAGCCCGCTGGACTACCTGCTGCAGGGGTGGAACCGGGACTGGTCCCCGGGCTACATGCTGGTCAACAGCCTCGCCCGCATGGCTTCGCCGTACCAGTTCAATCCGGGCGGCTACAATCCGCTCATTCCCATCCTGGACGAGGTGGTGGACTTCGAGCGCCTGCAGGCGGCCGAACACCTGCGCCTGTTCATTGCCGCCACGCACGTGCCCACCGGCAGTGCCCGGCTGTTCCGCAACCCGGAACTCGACGCCCGGGTCGTCGCCGCTTCCGCCTGCCTGCCCACCCTGTTCCAGGCGGTGGAGATCGACGACGAACCCTACTGGGACGGCTGTTACACGGCCAACCCGGCCCTGTGGCCGCTTTTCCTGGAATGCGGCAGCCGCGACCTGCTGCTGGTGCAGGTGACGCCGCCGGAGCGCCCGAACATCCCCACGCGCTCCGCCGACATCACCGACCGGGCCAACGAGATCGCCTTCAACGCCAACCTGGTCCGCGAGCTGGAACTCCTGCGCATGCTCCGTGACGGCGGTTCGGCCTCGGTGCCGCGGGCACTGCCCTGGCGCCGGCACCGGCTCCACGCCATCGACTCCGGCTTCGTCACCGAGGACATGGGCCGCAACAGCCGGATTAACCCCGAGTGGGCCTTCCTGTGCCACCTGCGGGACGAAGGCCGCCGCCGCGCGGATGCCTGGCTGCAGTCCCACAGCGACGACCTCGGCCGCCGCAGTTCCCTGCCCGATCGCTGACCCATGTGGGGCGGCGCGGCCCACCAGCCAGGCAACTCCAACGCACGCCTGAACGCACATTCGCAGGCGTGATAGCCTTGCCCTGTTACCAGGCTGATACGTGTGGCAGGAATCGTTCCCTATGGCAGGTCACAGCAAGTGGGCCAACATCAAGCACCGCAAGCGTGCCGAGGACGCCAAGCGGGGCAAGATCTTCACCAAGATGATCCGCGAGATCAGTGTCGCGGCGCGCCAGGGTGACCCGGACCCGGAGACCAACCCGCGCCTGCGCCTGGCGGTGGACCGGGCGCTTGCGGTCAACATGCCCAAGGACAATATCGACCGCGCCATTCGGCGCGCGGCGGGCCAGGATGAGGCCACCCATTACGAGGAGCCGCGCTTCGAGGGCTACGGGCCGGAGGGCGCGGCCGTGATGGTCGAGACCATGACGGACAACCGCAACCGCACGGTCTCGGACGTGCGCCACGCCTTCAACAAGCACGGCGGCAAGCTCGGTACCGATGGTTCCGTGGCCTTCCTGTTCAGCCACGCCGGGGTGATTACCTTCGAGCCCGGAACCGACGAGGACCAGGTCATGGAACTGGCCCTGGAGGCCGGGGCCGAGGATGTGGTCAGCAACGATGATGGCTCCGTGGAGGTCCTGACAACGCCGCAGTCGTTCATTAGCGTCCGCGAGACGCTGACCGGGGGCGGGCTGGAGCCGGCGGATGCCGAAGTCACCATGCGCCCGGCCACCACGGTTGCCCTGGAAGGCGAGGATGCCGTGAAGATGGTAAAGCTGCTGGAGCGACTGGAGGACCTGGACGATGTCCAGCGGGTCTACCACAACGCCGAAATCGACGAGGCAGCCTATGCGGACGCGTAGGCACCGGTCGTGACGCGGGTTCTCGGGATCGACCCGGGTTCGCGCGTCACCGGCTACGGCCTGGTGGATGCCGACGGCCACGCCTACCGGTATGTGGCCAGCGGCGTCATCCGCACGCAGGCGGCGGCCTTTCCGGAGCGCCTGCGGGTCATCTTCACCGATCTCGACAGCCTCATCACGGAGTACCAACCCGGAGTCATGGCCGTGGAGCAGGTCTTCGTCCAGAAAAACGCCAGCGCCGCCCTGAAGCTCGGCCAGGCCCGGGGTGCGGCCCTGTGTGCCGGCGTCACCCGCGGCCTGGAGGCGGCGGAGTACACGCCCCGGGCGGTGAAACAGGCCCTGGTGGGCACGGGGAGTGCCGGCAAGGCGCAGGTGGCGGCCATGGTGGCCCGGTTACTGGATGTCCGCACGGCCATGGCCGAGGATGCCACCGACGCCCTGGCCGTGGCCCTGTGCCATGTCCACCAGACGCCGCTCCAGCAGCGCCTGCAGGCCCATGCCGGGGGCCGGTCGTGATCGGGCGCCTGGCCGGCAGCCTGGCGGAGC
>JAWOFB010000258.1:0-7438 GCA_046482445.1 Ectothiorhodospiraceae bacterium
CCTCTCGGTCATTGTACAGTGCCTCCAGCGCCTGGTCGAGGCTGAACGCCACCTTGTCGATGGCCTTCTCTTCCTCCGGCGGCAGATCGTACAGATCCTTGTCCATGGCCTCGCCCGGATGGATCTTGTTGCGAATACCGTCCAGGCCGGCCATGAGCATGGCGGAGAACGCCAGATAGGGGTTGCCGGTGGAGTCCGGGAAGCGCACCTCGATGCGACGGGCCTTGGGGCTGGAGACGTACGGCACGCGCACGGCGGCGGAGCGGTTGCGGGCGGAGTACGCCAGCAGCACCGGTGCCTCGAAGCCCGGCACGAGCCGCTTGTAGCTGTTGGTGGAGGCATTGCCGAAGGCATTGATGGCCTTGGCGTGCTTGATGATGCCACCGATGTAGTACAGCGCCTCCTCGGACAGGCCGCCGTACTGATCGCCGCTGAAGACGTTATTGCCCTGCTTGGACACGGACTGGTGCACGTGCATGCCGTTGCCGTTGTCACCCACCAGCGGCTTGGGCATGAAGGTCGCCGTCTTGCCGTAGGCCGCGGCCACGTTGTGGACACAGTACTTCAGGGTCTGGAGCTCGTCCGCCTTCTTCACCAGGGTGCGTGCGGCGGTGCCGATCTCGCCCTGACCGGCCGTGGCCACCTCGTGGTGGTGCACTTCGGGGTCCAGGCCCATGGCGGCCATGGTCTCGACCATCGCGCCACGGATGTCATTGAGCGAATCCACCGGCGGCACCGGGAAGTAGCCGCCCTTCACGCCCGGCCGATGGCCCATGTTGCCGTCCCCGTAAACCCGCTCGGAGTTCCAGGTGGCTTCCTCGGAATCAACCTTGTAGAAGGAGCCGCTCATGTCGGCGCCCCAGCGCACGTCATCGAAAACGAAGAATTCCGGCTCGGGGCCGAACAGGGCGCTGTCGCCAATGCCCGTAGAAGCGAGATAGGCTTCGGCACGCTTGGCGCAGGAACGCGGATCGCGGTCGTAACCGGCGAGGGTGCTGGGCTCCAGGATGTCGCAGACCAGATTCAGGGTGGGCTCGTCGGTGAACGGATCCAGCACCGCCGTCTCCGGGGACGGCAGCATGATCATGTCCGAGTCCTGAATCCCCTTCCAGCCGTCGATGGACGAGCCATCGAACATCTTGCCGTCTTCAAACAGCTCCTCGTCGACCTTGCTGGCGGGCAGGGTGACGTGCATCTCCTTGCCGCGCGTGTCCGTGAACCGCAGGTCCACGAATTTCACGTTCTCGTCGTTCATCAGCTTGAGTACATCGGCTGCGGTGCGTGACATGCGGTTTCCTCCGAGTTGTTCGTGTCACCTTAGTCAATAAAGACCGACTCGCGGATCCGCAAGCAGAGACCATGCCAGCACCACGAAACGGCAACTTACGGGCGTTCCTGGTGCAGCCAGGGCGCCATACCGTCAACATTTGCACAATATCCGTGCATTCGAAAGGGAGAATGCACTGTCATGGTGCGATTGCCCGGCCGGCGGACGGCACCGGAGCGGGATTGGCGGCAGACCGCGGATCGGCGCCGGAGTCGACGCCAGAAGGCTAACACGGGCGTGAACCGGAGGCGCACCTTCTCCCGCCAGCGGGCGGCAGGTATACTCGCGCCCCCACGGGCCCCGCGCCGCGGGGATTGGGCAAGACGGGGGCATTGTGGCGGATCCAAGACAGGCACCGGCTCGCGCGGTGGACACATTCCAGGGCCTCATTCAGGCCTTGCAGGAGTACTGGGCAGACCAGGGATGCGTGGTGATGCAGCCGCTGGACATGGAGGTGGGCGCTGGTACGTTCCACCCGGCCACGTGCCTGCGCGCGATCGGTCCCGAACCCTGGCACAGCGCCTACGTTCAGCCGTCGCGGCGACCCACCGACGGGCGTTACGGCGATAATCCCAACCGCCTGCAACATTACTACCAGTTCCAGGTGGTGATGAAACCCTCGCCCCTGGCGTTCCAGGACCTGTACCTGGGTTCGCTGGCGCATCTCGGGCTGGATCCACTGGTCCACGATGTCCGCTTTGTCGAAGATAACTGGGAGTCACCGACGCTGGGTGCCTGGGGCCTGGGTTGGGAAGTCTGGCTCAACGGCATGGAGATCAGCCAGTTCACCTATTTCCAGCAAGTCGGGGGGCTGGATTGCGACCCGGTCATGGGCGAGATTACCTACGGCCTGGAGCGTATCGCCATGTACCTCCAGGCCAAGGAAAGTGTCTACGACCTGATCTGGACCCACGGCCCCCAGGGGGTGGTGACCTACGGCGACGTTTATCATCAAAACGAAGTGGAGCAGTCCGCTTACAACTTCGAGCACGCGGACGTCCCGGCCCATTTCCAGTGGTTCGAGCAGTGCGAGAAGGAGAGCCAGCGCCTGGTGGAACTAGGCCTACCGCTGCCCGCGTATGAGCAGTGCCTGAAGGCCTCGCACACCTTTAATCTCCTGGATGCGCGCCACGCCATCTCCGTCACGGAACGCCAGCGCTACATCCTGCGCGTGCGCGCCCTCGCTCGGGCAGTGGCGCAGCTTTACTACGAGCGCCGTGAAGCCCTCGGCTTCCCCCTGATGGCGAACCAAGGAGAGACGGCTCATGGCTGACGGCCGGGATCTACTGGTGGAAATTGGCACGGAGGAATTGCCCCCGGCCGCGCTCCGGCGGCTGATGGAGGCCTTCCACAACGGGGTCACTCAGGGCCTGGCAGCAGCGGACCTTGCGGGCACCGACAGCCGTGGCTTCGCTTCACCGCGACGCCTGGCGGTCCTGATTCACGGCGTCCCCGAGGCCCAGCCGGAACAGCTCATCGAACAACGCGGTCCGGCACTGAGCATGGCCTTCGATGCCGACGGCCAGCCAACACGAGCCGCTGAAGGGTTCGCGCGCTCACGCGGGGTGTCTGTTGGGGAGCTGGAGACCCTGAGAACGGACAAGGGCGAATGGCTGGTGCACCGGGCGCAGCAGCCCGGACAGTGCACAACCGAACTGCTGCCGGAGATCGTGCAGACGGCGCTGGATCAGCTGCCGATTCCCAAGCGGATGCGCTGGGGTACCAGCCGGGCAACCTTTGTGCGCCCCGTGCACTGGACGGTGGCGCTGTTTGGCGAGGCCGTGGTGCCCATGACGCTCCTGGACAATGCCACCGGACGCAGCACGCGCGGCCACCGATTCCATGCGCCGGATTGGATCGAGCTGGCCGATCCCGGCGAGTATGAACGGCGTCTGGAGTCCGAAGGCTGGGTGATACCGGATTTCGACCGGCGGCGAACGCGGGTCTGGGAGGGCGTGACAGCACTCGCTCGCGAGGGTGCCGGCGAGGTCATCGCGGATGCCGACCTGGTGGATGAAGTCACGGCCATGGTCGAGTGGCCGGTGCCGCTTGCAGGGACCTTTGACGAGGCCTTTCTCCGGGTCCCGGCAGAAGCGCTCATCTCGAGCATGCAGGGCCACCAGAAGGTCTTCCCCGTCCGCGACGCCAACACGGGAACACTCCTGCCCCGGTTCATCACCGTCGCCAACCTGGAAAGCCGTGATCCAGGTGAAGTCATTCGCGGGAATGAGCGCGTCATTCGGCCGAGGCTGGCGGACGCCGCTTTCTTCTGGGACCAGGATCGCCGGCAGACGCTCAACGACCGGCTGGACGAGCTCCGGGGCATTGTCTTCCAGCAGCAGCTCGGGTCCATCTACGACAAGCAGGCACGCGTCGCCGGGCTGGCACGGGTGACGGCCCAGGCCTTTGATACGGATCCGCACCCAGCCGAGCGCACCGCCTGGCTGGCCAAGTGCGACCTGGTAACGCAGATGGTGGACGAGTTCCCGGAGCTCCAGGGCACCATGGGGCGATACTACGCCCGCAACGACGGCGAGCCGGAGGCGGTTGCCGAGGCCATTGCAGAGCATTACCGACCGCGGTTCGCCGGTGACGCACCGCCAGCGACGGCGGTTGCACGAGCGGTCGCGGTTGCCGAGCGCGCGGATACGCTGGCCGGGATCTTCGCCATCGGCCAGCCACCCACGGGTGACAAAGATCCCTTCGCCCTGCGTCGAGCCGCCCTGGGCCTGATGCGGACGCTGATCGAGGGTGGACACCACCTGCACCTTGACCCGCTGTTCGCCCGAGCACTGGAGCAGCTACCCGCCGGCGTAGCGGAGGGCGCCGAACCGGCCACGGTCCGAGGCTTCTGCCTCGAGCGTCTGCGCGGGTACTATCAGGACCAGGGCATCGGCGCGGAGGTCTTTGACGCCGTCGCGGCCCTGGACAGTGACGATCCCCTGGACTTTCACCGCCGTATTCTGGCCTGCGCGGCGTTTCTTGAGATGGACGCGGCCGCGAGCCTGGCGGCGGCCAACAAGCGGGTCGCCAATATCCTGCGCAAAAGCGACGAGGCGTTGCCGGAGGCACCGGATCCCGAACGCTTTGTCACCGATGAGGAGCAGGCGCTGTCGGCAGCCCTCGCGCCACTCGTCGACGATGTGGCTAAGCTGGCCAAGGCGGGCGACTACCAGCCGGCGCTGGAACGTCTGGCGACCCTGCGCGAACCAGTGGATGCCTTTTTCGAGGGTGTCATGGTCATGGCCGACGACCCGGCCGTGCGGCGCAACCGCCTCGCGCTGCTACGGCAGCTCGCGGGATTGTTCGGGCAGATCGCGGACATCGCACGGCTGCCGGCGGGCCGGGGGTGACGCCGCCGGCCCTGCTCGTTGACCGCGACGGCGTGATCAATGCCGATTCCCCGAATTATATCCGCAGCCTGGACGACTGGTCTCCCATCGCGGGGAGTATCGAGGCACTGGCACGAATCAGCCGGGCAGGGTGGTTGGTCGGCGTCTGTACCAACCAGTCCGGCCTGGCGCGCGGTCTGCTCACCCGAGACGACCTGCAAGCGATCCATGATGAACTCTGTGCACGCGTTGCGGTGCTCGGGGGTCGGATCGACGGCATCTTCGTCTGTCCCCATGCCCCGGATGCGGATTGTGACTGTCGCAAACCCCGTCCGGGGTTGCTACAGCAGGCCGCTCAGACGCTCGGGTTCCCACTAGCCGGAACCCCGATGATCGGCGACAGTGCCCGGGACCTGGCGGCCGCCCGGGCGGCCGGGGCTCAGCCGGTCCTGGTTCGCACGGGCCATGGTCTGCACACGGAGGCCCAGGAAACCGATCCAGGTCTGCTTGTGTTTGCGGACCTGGCCGCCGCCGTCGACGAATTCCTCGCGCCGGGTCGAGGCAACGCGCGCTGAATCGGGCACAATGCGAGGAAACCGCGCAAGGACTACGAAGCGGAGGTGGCATGAGTGGTCGGCCCGCTGGGCTGGTGGAACGCACGCCGTGGCAGCGCGCCCGGGCCTTGCCCGGATCCGTAGTCTGGCTGATCGGCGCCACGCTATTCACGGTGCTCTATGGTCTGGTAGCCGTGCCGCTGGCCTGCGTCCTCCCGCACCGGGCACGGTTCCGGATCTTCTACGGCTGGAGCACGGCGCTAGTGCGCTGGACGCGCATCACCTGCGGGATCCGTCACCAGGTCGAGGTTGACCCGGGACAACCCGCCGAGCCCGCCATCGTCATGTGCAAGCACCAGTCGGCGTGGGAGACACTGGCGCTGATGGAGTGGTTCCAGCCCCAAACCTGGGTCCTCAAGCGGGAGCTGCTGCGCCTTCCGCTGATTGGCTGGGCCCTGGCGTTGCTCAACCCTGTTGCCATTGATCGGCGGGCGCGCAAGCAGGCCATGACGCAGTTAAGCGAACAAGGCGCCGGGCAACTGCGGGCCGGTCGTTGGGTCATTATCTTTCCGGAAGGAACACGGATGCCGGCCGGGCGTTGCGGCCGCTATCGCCGTGGCGGCGCTGCTCTGGCATTGGCCACCGGCACACCGGTGGTGCCAGTCGCTCACAACGCCGGGGAGTTCTGGCCCCGGAACAGTTTCCTCAAGTTCCCGGGGACCGTGAACGTCCACATTGGCCCGGCCATGGTCCCAGAACAGGGCGAAACCGCCGACGAATTCCTGAGCCGGATCCGCGAGTGGATCGAGGACCACACTCGGGCCGTGAGCACCGTATACGAGGCGCCGCAGGGCAACTAGCAGGGTGGCGAAGACGCAGCCGGTTAGAGCGGGAGGGGGATGGCCGGCCGTGCATCGGCCACGTCGGTGCTTGATGCGGGGATGCCGCGTATCGGCTTGTACTGAACCCGGCGCATCCAGCGGGTCGGACAACCCGTTTGAGCCATCCTGCCAGGGGATCGAGTCCCGGTGACCTGAAAGCGACGCTTCGGGACAGGCGCGCGGTCAATTGATACGCACTCCACCCGGGCAGGCGGACCTCCGGGGAATCCCGGCCAGACGCGCGGATCGAATCACGGTTCCACGTGGAACAGGAATTCCCGGTGGGCCGGCGGGCGCCACCCATTAAATGTCGATGTTGGTCGCCGCCAGCGCGTTGCGCTCGATGAACTCTCGTCGCGGTTCCACGTGATCCCCCATGAGCGTTGTGAACACATCGTCCGCCGCCACGGCGTCCTCGATTCGGACCTGGAGCAGGCGTCGCGTCTCAGGGTTCATGGTCGTCTCCCAGAGCTGATCGGGATTCATCTCCCCCAACCCCTTGTAACGCTGGATATTCTGATTGCGCTTCGCCTCCTCCAGCAGCCAGGTCACCAATTCCCGGGCCGTGGAGACGGTCGTACTGCGCTCACCGCGCTCGACAACGGAGTCCGGTCCGAGCAAGCCGTCCAACCGTGAAGCCAGCTCGGCAATGGCCCGGTACTCGGGGCTCAGGAAAAACTCCGGCGTAAATCGGAAATCATGGCGAATGCCGTGCCGACGCTTCGATACCACAGCCTCCTGGAAGCCGCCGTCGCTTCCCGCCGTCACCGCCACCTGGTAGCGGGTGCCCTGGGGCTGGCCTTCGTTAAGCCCGTCAACAATACCCTGGAACCACCGCTGCATCCCTTGGGCGTCGGCAAAGGTTTCCCGCTCGACGACGGCGTGGCTCATCAGCGCCTCCAGGAACTCCCGGTCCTGGGTGCGAGCCATGTGCTCGATCACATCCATGACGTGGAGGTAGCGGCGCGCCAGATCCTCCAGGGCCTCGCCACTGATGGCCGGCGCGTCGGCGCCTGGGTAGAACGCCGCATTGTTCAGGGCCAGTTGCAGGAGGTACTCGGTGAGTTCCCGCTCATCCTTGACGTAATGCTCCTGCTTACCGCGCTTGATCTTGTAAAGCGGTGGCTGCGCGATATAGACGTGCCCCCGCTCGACGAGTGTCAACATCTGCCGGTAGAAGAAAGTCAGCAGAAGCGTGCGGATGTGGGAGCCGTCCACGTCCGCGTCCGTCATGATAATAATGCGGTGATAGCGCAGCTTGTCGGGGTCGAAATCATCGCGCCCGATGCCGCAGCCCAGGGCGGTGATTAGCGTGCCCACCTCGGCCGAGGACAGCATCTTGTC
>JAWOFB010000282.1:0-12249 GCA_046482445.1 Ectothiorhodospiraceae bacterium
AATCCGCCGCGCCGCCGGCTCCAGCACGCGGCGGCGCACCTCCGCCGCCCGTGAGCCCTGGGCTGCCACGGCGTCGAAATAAGCGGCCAGTTCCGCGTGTCGGGGGCACTGTCCCAGGACGTAGCCATAGCCCATGGTGCCGTCGGGCAGGCTCATGACGGCCCGGGTAACCGGGACTTCCCCCATGTTGAACTGCTGCCCCGTCCCGCCAGCGCGCCCCCGCGCCATGAGCAGCCCCGTCTCGGGCGGGCGCACGGCGGTCACATCCGGTTTGTCGGGAAAATCCCGCCAGGCTGTCTCCAACAGCGCTTCCGGCGCTCGCGCCAGGATCGCCAGTCGCTCCTGGCGCTCACCGGCGTCCGTATCAGTTGGTCCCGCATGCACAGGCATATTTTTTTCCTATACATCTAGATGTCTGGATGCTATTGCTGGCAGTCCAACGGAATCGTTTGACGATTTGATGACAACGGCCCGGCCTCGGGGAGGTAAAGCGGCATGAATCACGCCTACAGGCGCCCACGCTGGCGCCGGATCCGGGATCAACTCGCCGACGAAATCGCGGCCGGCGCGTATGAGCCCGGCGGGCGACTGCCCACGGAGGCCGCGTTGAGCCGACGTTTCGGGGTCAATCGGCACACAGTGCGCCACGCCATGGCCACGCTCGCCGACGAAGGCCTCGTGCGCATCGAGCAAGGGCGCGGGACGTTCGTGCAGGAGCCCGTGCTGGACTACCCGGTCACGGGCCGGACCCGCTTCTCGGACATCCTCATCGGGGCCCACCACGACCCGCACAGTCACCTGCTGCATTCGCGACAACTGACGGCCAACGGGGAAATGGCCGATGCCCTGTTGATCCGCGAGGGCGACCCCGTGCTGCTGCTCGAGACCATCCGCTTCATGGACGAAGTGCCCCTGGCGATCACGGCGCACTACTTCCCGGAGGACCGTTTCAGTGGTCTCGTGGAGGCATTCCAGGAGAGTGGCTCGCTGACCAGCGCGCTCTACCGCTTCGCGGTTCGCGACTACTTCCGCCAGGTCACGCGGGTCCAGGCCCGCCTCCCGGACGAGGACGAGGCCCATTTGCTGCGCCAGCCCCCCGCGCAGCCGATCCTGGAGCACCGCAGCGTCAACGTGGACCCGGACAGCCGTCCCATCGAGTTCGCCGTTGGCCGCTACGCCGGGCAGCGGGTGCGGTTCGTTTTCGAGCCCCGGCCCATGAGCCTCGGCTGAGTCAGGCACCGTCATGGCGGTCTCCCGGGTCAGCACGAGCCCAGTGTCCCCAGGCGTGCCGCGGTGTCGTGCACGTGCACCAGTTTGCCGCCCGCCACCGTGGCGACCACTTGCGGCCCGAGCGGTGAGTCGGGGTCCACCAGGAGCAGATCGGCGCGTCGACCCGGCTCGATCACGCCCCGGTCATGCAGACCGGCGGCGCGTGCCGGGCCACCCGAGACAAGATCCCAGGCGGTGGCGAAGGGCAGCACACCGCTCTCGCTGAGACGGAACACCGCGTGCAATGCCGCCGGGTAGTAGTAGTCGGATGCCAGCGCCGTACAGAGTCCATCGCCGATGGCGTCACTAGCGTGCAGCCGCGCGTCGTGACTGCCGCCACGCAGCACGTTGGGCGCCCCGAGGATCACGGTCTCACCGGCAGTCACCGCCTCGCGCGCTGTTTGCGCGTTGCAGGGAAACTCGCACAGGGCGGCGCCGAGCTCGCGGTAGCCGGCACGCATCGCCGGTGTCTCGTCGTCGTGCGAGGCCACGGGAAGGCCCGCGGCCGTCGCCGCGTGACACAGGCTCGCCGTGGTGGCCGCCACCTCGCTGTCGCGGGCGACGACCCGTTCAACCAAGGCCCGGTAGTCGTCCGCGCCCAGCCCGGAGCGCTCCGTGTACTGGGACAACTTCTCCTTGCGGTTCAGGCGCTCCCGGATCATGGCCAGGTGATCATTGAGGGCGAGCAACCCGATCCGCCCGTTCCGGATCCACTCGCGGATCTCGTCTTCGGCATCGACGTTGTGGAGTTCGTGGCGCAGGTGCACGCGGGTATCACAGCCCAGCCGCTCCCCCATGGCGTCCAGCGCGTCGAGCACGGCGACCACGGTCTCCCGTCCGCGCAGCCCCGGCTCCCAGGAATAGGTGATGCCGTGATAGGCCGTGGTAATGCCGTTGGCGAGCAACTGACGGTCCACTTCGGCCAGGGCGAGACCAACCGGGAAGCGCACACCCGAGCGCGGCATAAGCAGGTGCTCGAAGGCATCCCCGTGCAGATCGACAATCCCCGGCAGGACGAGCAGCCCGTTCGCATCCAGGGTTGTCCCGCCCCCGTGTCCAGTCGCGGCGCAATCGACGATGCGGTCACCGCTGATGCCCAGATGCGTTTCCTCGATCCCCCGCCCCGGAAGCAGTGCGCGGGCGTTCCGGATCTCCAGCGCCACGGCCGCGTCGGCCTGCGCTCCCGTGGATGACATCGTCATGAAATGCTCCTCGGTGTCGAATGTTGGAAGAAGCGTAATGACCGGGGATTGCGCGGCGATGACGCCCTAGATGCGGTTTTGTGCACCACCCAGTGAATTGGTCCGGTTTTCGGTCAGAAAACGTTTTTTCTTTCGCAACAGGGAGATAACGTCACTGTCATGAAGCGTCGGCAGTATGGGCCCCGCTCGTTCAACAAACCAGCGGAGGTACCCATGAACGGCAAGACGCTCTTAACTCGTGCCATTACCACCCTGACGATCGCCACCGTCCCGGCGGGCAGCGCGCTCGCCGAGCAGGACACACTCACCATGACCGTCACCGACGTCCCCGGCCTCGAGGAGCTGCGCCGCGACTGGACGCCGTTCAAGGAGGAGCTCGAGGCCAATACCGACTACACGGTGGAGTTCGCCCCGGTGACCAGCCGCACCGCAGCGGTGGAGCTGCTTCGCTCCGAACGGGTCGACCTGGTCCTCACGGGCCCGGCCGAGTACGTGGTCATGCGGCATCTCACCGACGCCGAACCCATCCTCGGCTTCAGCCGACCGGACTACTTCTCCGGCGTCATCACCATGGCGGATAGCGGCATCACGTCCATGGAGGACCTGGAGGGCCGCAAGGTGGCCGTAGGCGATGTCGGCTCCACGTCGTCGCACCTGGGACCGCTCCAGGTCATGGCGGACTACGGCCTGGATCCACAAGAGGATATCGAACTGGTGCACACCACCGAGCGAATCGGCTTCGAATCGCTGCGCAAGGGCGACGTCGCCGCCTGGGGCACGAACTACATGGACGACTACATGCGCCTGCGCGAGCGCGCTGACGACATCTCACCAGGTGCCTTCCGGGTCATCGGCCGGGGGCCGGATCTGCCCAACGACGTTCTGGTTGCCGGCGAGCACGTGGATGACGCGGTTGTAGAGGCGATGCAGACCGTCATCACCGAAAACTCGGATGCACTGGTCCGGGCCATTGTCGATGACGGCGGCGAGGAGAACCGCAAATACGAGGGCATGCGGTTCATCCGCAATATCGACGATAGCGCCTACAACTACATCCGTGACGCATACCGCACCATCGGTCAGGAAGACTTCGGCCGATTCCCGGGGGAGTAATGGCGATGGCAACGCAACCAGCAATCATGCCGCTCCGGGGCACCGCCCCCGGGGCGGTGCCGACGCCGCAGGCTGCACAGTCCGCCGAGCTCACCGTCCAGGGGCTGAGTAAACGCTACAGCGGCGAGTCCGAGCCAGTCCTGCGCAATGTCTCGTTCCGGGTCGAGCCGGGTGAGCGCGTGGCCCTGCTCGGCGCCAACGGCAGCGGCAAATCGACCCTGTTGCGCTGCTGCCTGCGCCTGGTGGAGCCTTGCTCCGGCGAGGTGCAGCTGTTCGGCAAAGACGTCCTGAACCTGCCACGCGGGCGCCTGCGCACGCTGCGCTCGCGCACCGGCTTCGTCTTTCAGCGCCACAACCTGGTGGGCCGGCTGTCGGTGCTGTCCAACGTCATCCACGGGGCGCTGGGCCGATCCCGCCACCCTGGCGCCTGGTTCCAGGCCACAGCCGGAGCGCAGTGGCGGGCCGCAGCCATGCACTGCCTCGAAGAGGTTGGCCTCGGCGATTATGCCGCGCGGCGCGCCGACCGTCTCTCCGGGGGCCAGTCCCAGCGCGTGGCCATTGCCCGGACGCTGATGCAGCAGCCCCGAATGGTCTTCGCCGACGAGCCGGCGGCAAGTCTCGACCCCGCGGCTGGCGAAGAGGTCATGGCCCTGTTTGCACGGCTGATCGCCAGCCACGGCATGGCCCTGGTGTTCAGCTCCCACGACCTGGATCACGCCCGCCGTCACGCGGACCGCGTTATCGCGCTGCGTGCCGGTGAAGTGGCCTTCGATCGCCCGGTGGCCGCGGTGGACTTTCAGGGACTGGAGACGCTGTATCAACGGGAGGCGGGATGAGCATGGTGGAGCGAACGTCGACAAACCCGGTGCCACCACGGGTACCGCGAACCGGCATCCTGTCCTTTCTGGCCTATCTGGTGGCAGCGCTCGTCATCCTGTGGTCGCTGGGTAACAGCGAGCTGTCCCTGACCAAGCTGGCCGAGGGCGTTCCGGAGATCGGTCGCCTGGTCAGCGAGATGGTCCCGCCGGCACTGGACCGCATGCCGTCCATCGGCACCACGCTGCTGCAAACCTTTCAGATGGCTGTGGCGGGGACGTTCCTGGGCGTCGTACTGAGCCTGCCGCTGGCGGTGCTGTCCGCGCGCAACACCGCGCCCCACTGGACCGTGCAGGTTGTCACGCGTGCCATTGTTACCGGATTCCGCACCGTTCCCGACCTGATCTGGGCCATTATTTTTGTCATCACCGTGGGGCTGGGGCCGTTCGCCGGCGTGCTGGCCCTGACCGTGGACACCGCGGGGTTTTGCTCGCGGTTCTTCGCCGAGTCCATGGAGGATGCCGACGACGGACCGCCGGAGGCGCTGCGTTCCCTGGGCGCGTCGTCGACCGCCACGGTGGTGAGTGCCGTTTTCCCGGCAACATTGCCGTCGATGATCGCCACGTCGCTGTTCGCGTTCGAAAAGGCGACGCGCAGCTCGGTGGTGCTGGGTCTGGTGGGGGCCGGCGGCATCGGGGTGGAACTCATGTCTGCTATGGATATGTACGACTACCGCAACGTCTCGACGATCATCCTGTGCGTGTTCGCCATGGTGCTCGCAGTGGAGCAACTCAGCTCCGCGCTGCGGCAGCGCGTCCTGTGATCAGGAGCAATGACCGGCATGAGCGTCCCGAGCGGCACCCTCTATTACCTAATCGGCCCATCCGGAGCCGGCAAGGACAGTCTTCTGGCGGCGCTGCCCCGCCACCTGGAGCCGGATGCGCCGGTCGCAATTGCCCGACGCGCCATCACGCGCCCGGCCGACGCAACGGGGGAGGATCACCTGCCTCTCGACCGCGAGGCGTTCCGGGAACGCCAGGCTCAGGGCGCCTTCGCCCTGAGCTGGGAAAGCCACGGTTGCCTGTACGGCATCGGAATCGAGGTCGACCAGTGGCTCGCGCGTGGCACGCGGGTGCTGGTCAACGGCTCCCGCGGGGCACTGGAACGCGCGCAAGACCACTGGGGCAAGGCGCTGACGCCGGTCGTGGTCCGCGTTGACGCCGACGTGCTCGCGCAGCGCCTACAGCGACGCGGCCGTGAGGATGGCCACGCGATCCACCAGCGCCTTGACCGCGCCCGCGCCCTGGGCGAGCCGGCGCACCCGCGACGGCTGATCATCGACAACAACGGCCCGCTGGATCAGGCTGCCGCACGCCTGGCCGCCCTGGTCGCGGGCAGGGGGAGCGCATGCAGTTGACGTGTATCGGCACCGGTGCGGTGGACGCCGCGCCACTACGAGGCTGTGACTGTCCTGCCTGTCAGCGTGCGCGGCATACACCGGAGCATGCGCGCGGGCCAACCTGCGCGCGGCTGGATGCCCCAGACCTGTCACTGGCGATCGATGCAGGCTGCGCCGACTTCGGTGCCCAGCTGAACGCCGCGCCGGCCGATGCCCTGCTTCTCACCCACTTCCACGTGGACCACGTGCAGGGTCTTTTCCCGTTCCGGTGGGGCCTGGCACCGACGCTGCCTGTCTACACCCCGGATGACCCCGACGGCTGCGCCGACCTCCTCCGGATTCCCGGCTGCCTGGACTTCCGGTTGCTGACGCCGTTCACGCCGCTGGCCTTCGGCGAGCTCACCGTCACGCCGGTGCCGCTGCAGCATTCCAAACCCACGCTGGGCTACATCTGCGACCACCGGGCGCGCCGCATCGCCTATCTCACCGACACCTGCGGGCTTCCGGAGGACACGCAGACCTTCCTTGCCAAGCGGCCACCGGAGACCATGGTCATGGACTGTACCCACGCACCGGGCGCCGGTGGCGGCAACCACAACGACCTGGACAGTGCGCGCGCCCTGCACGAGACAATCCAGCCCGGCCGAACCGTGCTCACCCATGTCAGCCACCACCTGGATGCCTGGTTGATGCATCACCCGCAGGCGCTTCCCGCGGGCATGGCGGTCGCGGCCGACGGCCGCGTTGTTTGAGGCGCCCACCATGCGTCGCCCGCCACCGCGGATGATCCGCCGTAGCCTGCCGAACCGCTTACGTACTCCACGCGACGGCGGCTGCGCGCGCTTCGGTCCTACCCTTGGAGTCTCTGTGTGTTCAAGCGGCATCAAACGACTTTAATCCTTGGCCTCACCCAGACACTGGCCTGGGGCACGACCTACTACTTGCCAGCCATTCTCGCGGAACCCATGGCAGGCGAGCTGAACCTCGGCACCGAGTGGATCTTCGGCGCCTTCTCGGCCGCCCTGATTGTCGCGGCCGTGGCGGCACCTCCGGTGGGCCGATGGATTGATCACCACGGCGGCCGGGACGTGCTGGCTGGCTCCAATCTGGTGATCGCGGCGGGCCTGGCCCTCCTGGCCTGGGCCGACGGCGCGGCCGTGATGAGTGCTGCATGGCTCATCATCGGGGCCGGTATGGCCATGGGCCTGTATGAGGCCGCGTTTGCCACGCTGACCGGAATCCACGGCACCAAGGCGCGCGGCGCCATGACCGGAATTACCTTGCTTGGCGGCCTGGCAAGCACCGTTTTCTGGCCCCTGACCGCCTATCTGGACGCCGAACTCGGTTGGCGCGCCGCCTGCCTGGTCTGGGCGGGTGTCCACGTAGTGGTCGGCTTCCCCTTGAACCGACTCGGCCTGGGCCATGCCACGCAGCCAACAGCGCCTGCGGAGCCGACTCAGGCCAGCGCGCGCTGGAGCGCTACCATGGTGCTACTGGCCGTCGCGTTCACTGCCATCTGGTGTGTGAGCACCGCCATCGCCGCTCATTTGCCGCGCCTGCTCACGGAGTCCGGCCTGTCCGCGCCGGCAGCGATCGCTGCCGCGGCGCTGGTCGGACCGTCCCAGGTTGCGGGCCGCTTGCTGGAATTCAGCGCCATGCGGCACGTGTCACCCTTGCTGTCGGCGCGCCTCGCGGCCATGGCCCACCCCGCCGGGGCCTTTTGTCTGATGGTTTTCGGCGGCCCGGCAGCAACCCTGTTCGCGGTCTTGCACGGGGCCGGCAACGGCATCCTGACCGTGGCCAAGGGAACGCTGCCACTGGCGCTGTTCGGCGCCAGTGGCTATGGGCACCGCCAGGGTCTT
Organism: Ectothiorhodospiraceae bacterium; assembly: GCA_046482445.1. Lineage (GTDB taxonomy): Bacteria > Pseudomonadota > Gammaproteobacteria > Nitrococcales > Aquisalimonadaceae > Aquisalimonas. The sequence continues at coordinate 7,662 of JAWOFB010000282.1, forward strand.
GTCACTGTACCGGCGCGCATCGGCCAGGCAACGGCACCATTCGTGTTCGCGGTCCTCATCGAGCGCTGGGGCCCCTCGGCCCTGGTCGTCTCGGCCGGCATCGGCCTTGTCAGTAGCGGGGCACTGCTTGTCATCCGACCCACCAGACCCGTGGGTTGAGCGTTACCAAGCGCCCGAACTCATGGGCTGTACCAGTAGGGCACTGCCGTCGCGATCAAGCCCGCGATCACCGCGAGACCGAGGGTCGCCACAACACGCAGCCCGAGGCCCCGGCCGCCGATGGACAGGGCCATGCCGGCTTTGACCAGGGAGTTGACGCCCGCTGCGATCACGATGCCGAGCACGGCCACCGACGCGGTTAAATCTCCCTCGCTCATACGGGCCAGGGACAGCGTAATCGCATCCACGTCGGCCACGCCGGAGGCCGCTGCCAGGCCCAGGACGCCGGCGTCGCCGAACCACTGTGTCAACGCCTCGCCCAGCACCATGATGACGGCCAGCAGCGCCCCGAAAACCAACGCGGGCACAAGCTCCAGGGGATTATTTGGCAGCAGAGCGTCGCCGCGACCGGTGACACCGGGCCGACCCAGGAACCACAGCGCCGGCCCGTAGGTGAGCACCGCCATTGTCATTGCGGGGGTCACAAGCAACGGCAGAAGCGGCGGGTGGATGACGGTTGCCACCAGCAGCATGCGCGGGAACATGGTGCCACAGGCCAGGAGAATGCCGCCGGCGAGCAACGGCTGCCCGAGCTCCCGCTGTCGGCCCAGTCGCGCGAGGTTCAGCGTCGTCGCCGTTGACGATGCGAGCCCGCCGAACAGCGCCGTGAACACGATCCCGGCGCGCGCGCCGGCGATCCGTATCGCGAAATAGCCAACAAACGAGATGGCCGCGATCAAAACGACCATCCACCAGATCACGTACGGATTCAGGGTTTGCCAGGGGCCATAGCCGCGATCGGGCAATAGCGGCAGCATGACCACCGAGAGGAGCAACAGCTTGAAAGCGGCCGCCAGCTCGAACGGCTCCAGCTGACGGAGCCAGCCGTGAAGGGCGCTCTTGTAACTCAGCAAAACGGACATCACGACCGCGGCGGCCGAGGCAAGCGCCAGGTTGCCCAACCCGGCCAGCGCGGCCAGGACGAAGGCCGTTAGAGCGGCGAACTCGGTGGTCAGACCCAAGTCACCACGATCGCCGTGCGGTGCCATGTGCACCAGGCCGAGGAAGCCCGCCAGCCCCAGGAACACCAACCCGAGGAGAACGCCGCCGAACTGCTCGGCGAGAAGGCCCGTTGACCCGCCCAGCAGCCCGATCACGGCCAGCGTCCTCAGCCCGATCCGTCGAGCGCCGTCCTCAACCCCACGGGATCGCCAGCCCCGCTCCATCCCGATCAGCAGGCCGATCGCCAAGGCGATGGCCAAACGCTGAGCGGCTTGGAGGAGCTCGATTTCCATGCCGCCAGCATAGGGGCCTGCTTGCCCCGAGGCCACAGCACGCGTGCGTGCATGCGCGGTGGCGGACGCCCTTCAGCAGAGTTCGCGGATCGTGCACTACGTCACATTTTCACGCCCGCTGCCACCGCAAACTCGCGTTTAAACAATTCTTGCCGAACTATTGTACAACTTACGTAACACTCTCGAGGTGCGGTGGCCTGGCATACAACGGCCGCTATGACCCCTGTCGGCGCTGCTTCGAACGCGACGGCGGTCACGGGTTCAATGCCGCGCCCCGTACCAGTCGGTCTCAATTCCTTAACAGCACACGGGAGCTGCCATGCTGAGTCGCACCAACCAGGCCAGGCAAAGCAGCGTTGAGAACCTGCTCCGCCGCATCCGCATTCCAAGCCGCGCGGGGATTCTCGTCGTCGCTGTTGCCCTTGTGTTCGTGGGACTGGCCGCCGTCTCGAGCTACGACTCCCCGGGTATGCGCGCGGACGAGCGCGAGCAAAGCGCCCGTCACCTGGTTGAAGCGGCAGCCAGCGTGGCACGCCACTACCACGAACGCGCCGAGTCCGGGGAACTCTCCGAGGCGGAAGCCAAGGAGCGGGCGGCGGAAACCATTCGCGATATGCGCTATGACAACCATGCGGATGGCTCGCGCGAGTACGTCTGGATCAACGATGACGAACGGCGCGTCGTCATGCACCCCGCATCCCCGGCGCTCGAAGGCGAGTACGTCGGCGATCTGGAAGACCCGACCGGGCATCGGCTGTTCGAGTCGATCGCCGAGGTGACCGAAACCCGGGGAAGCGGCTTCGTTGAATACGCCCGGGAGTTGGCGGGCGCAGGTGATGGCGACGGACCGGTCAACGAGGTAGCGTACGTAAAGGGATTCGAACCCTGGGGCTGGATTCTCGGATCCGGCGTCTACAAGCAGCGTATTGAGGGCAGCCTCTGGGCATGAGGCTGGAACGCCACCTATCCGGGCATGTCGACGCCCCATTGTGGGCCAACCGTGCGCCCCCTCACCGGTTACCGAGGTCGCCGGAATCCATTCGCGCTCTGCCGAGATTCTGCCGGCATCACCCACGACCCCAGCCAGAGTGGCCAACGCCCGGGCGCAGAGGTTGCGAAAGGAGTCAGCGTGTTCAACGCCATGACCTGCCGCATGTAGAGGGTGGCGCGCTGGACGTAACGAATCCGATGGACTCCAGCCAGGGCGCGACATCCGCCCCGTGCACGCGTCCGGCGGCGCGACGGATTTTCACTGGAGCGGAGCAGTGCGTCGGTGCAGCAGACTCCGCACATGAGCGACCCGCTCGCCAACGCCGCCGAAAAACAACCCTCCGTGCCGACGACATTACGAGCCTTGAAGGAAGCAAGGTCAGGTCTCAGCCTCAAGGTGCGGCTTGCCGGCAAGGCGCGCGAGCGCAGACGGGCCGTGATTCGCAGGTCAAGGGAGCGCAACGCCGGCGGCGAGCCGCACCTTGAGGCCCCTCGGGTGGTGATGGACGCCACTGCGGGTCGCAAAGCTCCTCGGTTGTGTCGAGTCACGACACCATCCTCCTCGCACCTTGCCACAGCGGTGCCCGGCCAGGTTTTCGGAACGAGGGCGACGGAGCACACTGGAGCGGCAGTCTTTCAAGCGCATCCATCCAAAGGGCGATGCCCATGGTAGTCAGTGATTGGCGTTACAGCGCGGAACGGCCCAACCTGGCCGATTACGCCACGCACGCCGGGGTCGCCGCGTCACTGCCGACCCTGGATACGTCTCTGAGCATCATCGGTGAGCATCAACGACGGCTGCGCGCCAACCGAACCCGCAGCGTCCTGCTGCTGATCCATGGGCTGGACGCCAGCGGCAAAGACAGCCTGATCCGCACGCTTGCCGCCGCCATGGACCCGGCGGGCTTCAAGGCCTGGTCGTTCGGGCGACCGGAGGGCCCCGAGACACGCCACGACTTTCTCTGGCGTTTCGCGCCTCGGCTCCCGGCATTCGGCGAGGTCGCAGCCTTCAACCGCAGTTACCACGAAGCCGTCATTGCGGAGCGCGCCTGGCCGGTTTGGCCGGCCGGCGCCTATGACTGGCAGGCACGCTACGCGGCCCTGCGTCACTTCGAGCAACACCTGCTCAACGAGGGCACGACGCTGATCAAGTGCTGGCTCCACATCAGCCGCGAGGAGCACCGCAGCCGTTTACTGAAGCGGCTCGACCGCCCGCACAAGCAGTGGAAGTTCGACGCCTCGGACCTGGACGCCTGGCAGCGCCGGGAGGAACTGCTTGGCTACACCGAGGATGCCCTGGCCGCAACGCACACAACCGAGGCCCCGTGGCTGATCATCCCCAGTGACAGCAAGCCAACCGCTCGCCGGATCGTGGCCAGCGTGCTTGCGGACACACTCGCATCGCTGGCACCAGAGTATCCGCCAGCGGACGAAACGCTGTTGGCGACCTATCGGCAGCATCTGAACGACACCCCCTGAGTCACAACAGGAACACGCTCGCGAGCCCCAGGAAGCTGAGAAAGCCGACCACGTCGGTGACCGTCGTCAGCACCACCGGCCCGGAAATGGCGGGATCAAACCCGAGTCGCATGAGCGACAAGGGGACAATCAGACCGGCCAGTGCAGCGGCGACCATATTGATGATCAGCGCGACCCCGATCACCACACCCAGGCCGGGATTCAAGTACCAAGCACCGGCGATGCCCCCGACGACGAACGACCACAAGACACCGTTGAGCGCCCCGATACCGACCTCCTTGCCCAGCAGCCAGGACCGGTTGGTCGGCAGGATCTGGCCCTGCGCCAGGCCCCTTATGGCGAGCGACAGGGTCTGGGAGCCGGCAATCCCGCCCATGCTCGCCACAATCGGCATGAGCACCGCCAGCGCGACCAGCGCTTCCAGCGTGGCCTCGAACTGACCGATCACCGCGGCGGCGAGGAACGCGGTGGCCAGGTTGATGCCCAGCCAGACTGCGCGCTTGCGCGCCGAGGGCAACAGCGGCGCGAACAGGTCCTCGTCCTCATCCAGACCGGCCCGCGCCAGCATGGCGTGCTCGGCCTGGTCCTCCACCAGGTCCATGACATCGCTGGCAACAATACGGCCCAGGAGCTGGCCGTCGGCATCCACCACCGGCGCCGAGAGC
>JAWOFB010000288.1:0-11402 GCA_046482445.1 Ectothiorhodospiraceae bacterium
TCGCACCCGGGTCGCGCGGCGCGACCGTGGCGATCCAGGGCGCGCCCGCGACGACCTACAAACGATCCCAATGACAGGAGTCTCCCAGACCCATGCGCGCGCTCATTCCCCTGGCGGCCGCCTGCATGCTGCTTGTCGCCTGCGGCCAGAAGGGCCCACTGTACCTGCCCGATGACGAGCCGGACAGGGAGACCGGCGCGGTTGCCCCGGCGTCCAGCCCCGAGGTCCACGCATGACGGCCTTCGACTACCGTAACGGGCAACTGTATGCCGAAGACGTGTCCCTGGAAGCCATCGCCAGCGAGCACGGCACCCCGGCGTACGTCTATTCCCGGGCCGCACTGGAGGCCGCCTGGCGCGCCTTCGACCAGGCGCTGGCCGGCGTCGACCACCGTGTCTGCTACGCGGTCAAGGCGAACAGCAACCTGGCGGTTCTCGACGCCCTGGCGCGTCTGGGCTCGGGCTTCGACATCGTCTCGGGGGGTGAGCTGGAGCGGGTGCTGGCCGCCGGCGCCGACCCGGCGCACGTGGTGTTCTCGGGCGTGGGCAAGAGCCGCTACGAGATGGCGCAGGCGCTGCAGGCCGGTGTGGGCTGCTTCAACGTGGAATCCGAGGGCGAGCTGGCACTGCTGGACCATGTCGCCGCGCACCTGGACCAGCGGGCGCCGGTTTCCCTGCGGGTGAACCCGGACGTGGATGCACGCACCCACCCGTACATCTCCACCGGGCTGCACGAGAACAAGTTCGGCATCACCGTGGACGCGGCCGAGCGGCTCTACCGCGAGCGCGACCGCTGGCCGCACCTGGCGTTCACCGGGGTCGACTTCCATATCGGCTCGCAACTCACGGACACGGGACCGTTCCAGGATGCCCTGGAGCGCGTCCTGGCCCTGGTGGACCGCCTGGCGGACAGCGGGTTGAGCCTGGGGCACATCGACATCGGTGGCGGGCTGGGCGTGTGTTACGGCGACGAGACCCCGCCCACGCCGACGGCCTACGCCGAGGCGCTGTTGCCGCTGCTGCGCGAGCGCGGGCTCCAGGTCCTTGTCGAGCCCGGGCGCGCCATCGCCGCCAACGCCGGCGTGCTGCTCACCCGGGTGGAGTATCTCAAGCCCACACCGGCTCGGCGCTTCGCTATTGTGGACGCGGCCATGAACGATCTGCTGCGCCCGGCTCTGTACGATGCCTGGCAGGCCATCGTGCCGGTGCGCCCGCGCACCGACACCCCGGAGCAGACCTGGGACGTGGTCGGGCCCGTGTGCGAGACCGGCGACTTCCTGGGCAAGGACCGCGCCCTGGCCCTGGCGCCGCGAGACCTGCTGGCGGTGCACTCTGCCGGCGCCTACGGCTTCGTCATGAGCTCCAATTACAACACCCGCAACCGCGCCCCCGAGCTCATGGTCGACGGCGAGCGGGTGCACCTGGTGCGCCGACGCGAGACCGTGGCCGAACAGCTGGCCCCGGAACGTCGACTGCCCTGAGGAGGCCGCGTTGATCGAGCGCTTCACCAAGATGCACGGCCTGGGCAACGACTTCGTGGTCGTGGATGCCCTGCGCGAGCCGGTGGAACCGGAAACGGCCACCATCCGCCGCCTGGCGGACCGGCGTCGCGGGATCGGCTGCGATCAGGTCCTGCTGGCGGCGCCGGCAACGCAGGCCGGCATGGACTTCCGCTACCGGATCTTCAATGCCGATGGCTCCGAGGTGGAGCAGTGCGGCAACGGGGTGCGCTGCCTGGCGCGCTTCCTGCGGGACGCCGGTTACACCGACCGGGATCACTTGCGCATCGAGACCCTGGGCGGCCCCACCGAGGTTCGGCTCACCGACGACGGGCAGGTGTGCGTGAACATGGGGCCACCCCGCCTGGATCCGGATACCATTCCGCTGCGGGCGCCCGTCCGGGCCGTGCAGTACACGCTCACCGTGGGCACCCGGACGGTCCCGGTGGCCGCCGTGTCCATGGGCAACCCCCACGCCGTGGTGCGGGTGGACGCCATCGACGACGCACCGGTTGCCGACCTCGGCCCGTTGCTCACCGAGCACCCGGATTTCCCGGCGGGTGCCAACACCGGCTTCATGGAGGTGGTTGCCCGGGACCACATCCGGCTGCGGGTCCACGAGCGCGGCGCCGGCGAGACCCTGGCCTGCGGCACCGGTGCCTGCGCCGCCGTGGTGGCCGGCCGACTCCAGGGCCTTCTCGACGAGCAGGTCACGGTCACCTTGCCCGGCGGTACACTGACGGTCAGCTGGGCGGGCGACGGCGAACCCGTGTGGATGACGGGTCCGGCGGTGACCGTGTTTCACGGCCGTCTGACCGATGACGGGCCCGGAGCGGTCCGCTAGACTGGGCGCCACTCGGCCTTGGCCGGGAACCCGCGCGAGGGGCGCCACCGCTGACCATTCAGCGCGCGCGGCCTGGCCTCACTGGAGGACGGCGAATGAGCAGTCACAACACCGCAGGGCTCGCCAGCGAGCTCCCCGAAGAGGCCGTGGCGGGTTATCTGGAGAAGCATCCGGATTTTTTCCGCCGCCACGCGGATCTTGTCACCCGGCTGCATATCCCCCACGAGTGCGGCGATGCCACGTCGCTGGTGGTCTACCAGGTGCAGCGGCTGCGTGAGGACAACCAGTCCCTGCGCCGGCGCCTGGACGAGCTTTTGCAGGTCGCCCGCGACAACGATCGGCTGGCGGATCAGCTGCACCGGCTCACCCTGGAACTCATGGACAGCCAGGGCCTGGATGACCTGTTGCAGACCCTCAAGGACGGGCTGCGCCACCAGTTCCAGTCCGACCTGGTGGCTGTCGCTCTGCACCCGGAGCGCGGCTCGGTCCCGGAACAGGACGCGCTCTCCGTCGCCGCCCGCGACGCCTTCGCCGACCTGCTGGCCTCCGGCGAGCCGCGCCTGGGCCATCTCACCAGCGAGGCGGGCGCGGCGCTGTTCGGGGACGGCGCCGAGCGCCTGGGCTCCGCCGCCGTCGTGCCGATTACGGACAATCACCGGGTCACCGGGCTGCTAGCGGTCGGCAGCTTCAGCAGCGACCGCTTCCATCCGGGCCAGGGCACGGTCTTCCTGCGTCAGCTCGGGCAACTGGCCGGCCGCGCCCTGCGGCCCTGTCTGGCGGCGCCGGAGCAGCCGTGACCCCGGCGGCGCGGGCCTGGCTGGAGCGCTTCGACGAGCACCTGGCGAGCGAACGCCGCCTGGCCCCGCTGACCCGCCGCCACTACCGCCGCGACCTGGATGCCCTGGTCCGCTGGTGCGAGGCCAGCGGCCTGGAAGACTGGTCGGCCATCACGGGCAGCCACATCCGCCGCTTCGTCGCCGACGGCCACCGCAGCGGCCTCTCCGGGCGCTCGTTACAGCGGCGCCTGGCGGCGCTGCGGACGTTTTTCCGGTACCTGATCCGTGAAGGCGCACTGGAGACGGATCCCGCCGCCGGCATCCCGGCACCCCGGGCGCGGCGCCGGCTGCCGGAGACCCTGGATGTGGATGCCGTGGCCCGCCTGCTCGACGGTCTGGACCCAGGCGACGACCCGCTTTTGCTGCGGGACCTGGCGCTGTTCGAACTGCTGTACTCCTGTGGTCTGCGGCTGGCGGAGGCCGCCTCCCTGGACCGAGCGGCCCTGGATCTGGCCGGGGGCACTGTGCGTGTCACCGGCAAGGGCGCCAAGACCCGGGAGCTGCCGGTGGGGCGCCGCGCCCGGGAGCGACTGGCGGAATGGCTGACCGTGCGCCCGACGCTGGCGGCCGCCGACGAGCCGGCGGTATTCGTCAGCCGGCGCGGCGGGCGGCTGGCGCCGCGCAGCATCGAGGACCGCCTGGCGCAACTGGCCGGTCGGGTGCTGGGACAGCCGGTCCATCCGCACATGCTCCGCCACTCCTTCGCCAGCCACCTGCTGGAGTCCAGCGGCGACCTACGGGCGGTCCAGGAGCTGCTGGGCCACGCCAACATCGGCACTACCCAGGTCTACACCCACCTGGACTTCCAGCACCTGGCCCGGGTCTACGATGCCGCCCATCCAAGGGCGCGCGTGCGCCGCGATGAGGACTAATGGAACCCTCCACCCTTTAAAACGCCCCGCGCTTACCCCATACCGGAGGCGGGCGATTCGATTTTGCCCGGCGGTCCCCGGCCGTGCCACCAACCATCCAGCGACGGGAGCAGCATCGTGGAACACTTCCATGGCACCACCATCCTGGCCGTGCGCCGGCACGGCCGCATTGCCCTGGGCGGCGACGGCCAGGTCTCCCTGGGCAATACCGTCATGAAAAGCAACGCGCGCAAGGTCCGGCGGCTCTACCACGAGCAGGTGCTCGCCGGGTTCGCCGGCGGTACGGCAGATGCCTTCACGCTGTTCGAGCGCTTCGAAGGACAACTGGAGAAGTACCGGGGCAATCTCACCCGCTCGGCGGTCGAGCTGGCCAAGGACTGGCGCGCCGACCGCGCCCTGCGGCGCCTGGAGGCGTTGCTCATCGTGGCCAACCACGAGGCCACACTGATGATCTCCGGCAACGGTGACGTCATCGAGCCCGAACGCGATGTCATCAGCATCGGTTCCGGCGGGCCCTACGCCCAGGCCGCAGCCACCGCACTGCTGGACAATACCGAGCTGGACGCGCGGGCCATCACCGAGAAGGGGCTGGGCATTGCCGCCGACATCTGCGTGTTCACCAACCGGCAGCTCACCATCGAGGAGCTCGCCGCCGATAGCCACACCACCGTGGAGACCTGACCGCCATGTCCCAGATGACACCCCGCGAGATCGTCGAGGAGCTCGATCGCCACATCATCGGGCAGGCCAATGCCAAGCGCGCCGTGGCGGTCGCCCTGCGCAACCGCTGGCGCCGCATGCAGCTCGACGAGACCCTGCGCGCCGAGGTCACGCCCAAGAACATCCTCATGATCGGTCCCACCGGCGTGGGCAAGACGGAGATCGCCCGCCGGCTGGCGCGGCTGGCACGGGCACCGTTCACCAAGGTCGAGGCCAGCAAGTTCACCGAGGTGGGCTACGTAGGCCGAGACGTGGAATCCATTGTCCGGGACCTGGTGGACGTGGCCATCAAGATGACCCGCGAAGAGGAAATGGAGAAGGTCCAGCACCGGGCCGAAGAGGCCGCCGAGGAGCGGCTGCTGGACATTCTGCTGCCCCGGGCCAGTCACCAGGACAACGACGGCCACGACGAGGGCACGCGCACCAAGATGCGCAACAAGCTGCGCTTCGGCGATCTGGACGAGCGCGAGGTGGAGGTCGAGGTCTCGGCCCAGTCCCAGAACGTGGACATCATGGCGCCGCCCGGCATGGAGGAGATGACCAGCCAGCTGCAGAGCATGTTCCAGAACATGGGGGGCCAGCGCAGCCAGAAGCGGACCATGAAGATCCGCGACGCGCGCAAGGTGCTCCAGGAGGAAGAAGCAGCCAAGCTGGTCAACGAGGAGGAAATCAAGCTCAGCGCCGTGGACCGGGTGGAGCAGCACGGCATCGTGTTCCTGGATGAGCTGGACAAGGTCTGCGCCCGGGCCCAGAGCGGCGAGGGCGGCGACGTCTCCCGGGAGGGGGTGCAACGCGACCTGCTGCCGCTGGTCGAGGGCAGTACCGTGTCCACCAAGCACGGCATGGTGCGCACCGATCACATCCTGTTCATTGCCTCGGGCGCATTCCACCTGGCCAAGCCCTCGGACCTGATTCCGGAACTCCAGGGCCGGCTGCCCATCCGGGTGGAGCTCGACGCCCTGCAGGTGGAGGACTTCGTGCGCATTCTCACCGAGCCCAGCGCCTCGCTCACCGAGCAGTACGCAGCGCTCATCGGCACCGAGGGCTGCGCCCTGACGTTCACCGACGACGGCATCGACCGCATCGCCCAAGTGGCCTGGGAGGTCAACGAGCGCACCGAGAATATCGGTGCGCGGCGGCTGCACACGGTCATGGAGCGCTTGCTCGAGACCATCGCGTTCGACGCCCCGGACCGCGGTAGCGAGACCGTGACCGTGGATGCCGCCTACGTGGACGAACACCTCAAGGAGCTCGCCCGCGACGAGGACCTGAGCCGCTATATCCTGTAAAACGGGGCACGGCCCCGGGAGGCGTACCATGCCCAATCCCACGGATGTCGACCTCCACCAGACCTCGCGGGTGCTGGAGATCCGCTTCGACGACGGCAGCCACTTCGAGCTGTCCTGCGAGTACCTGCGGGTGCACTCGCCGTCCGCCGAGGTCAAGGGGCACGGGCCCGGCCAGGGCGTGCTCCAGGTGAACAAGGAGGACGTCAACATCACGCGCATCGAGCCCGTGGGCAACTACGCGGTGCGCCTGTACTTCGACGACGGCCACCACACCGGGCTCTACACCTGGGACTATCTCTACGACCTGGGAGCCAACAAGGAAGCCTACTGGGAGCAGTACCTGGAGCAGTTAGCCGCTGCGGGTTACCAGCGCCGGAGCTGATTCCACGGCGCCGAAGGCGCTGGCCCGGATCGCCGCGGACGCGGCCGGCGGGCGCGGGGTCTGAACCGTCCTGGCGGGAACGGTTGCGCGGCGTTGTTCCCGGCGGCACGCCTTGGTGATACGGTTGCCTCCGACAGGCGCACAGGACGGGAAGCGTGACCGACGAGCGCAGTGACGACGACACCACCGATTTCGGCTACCAGCGCGTGCGCCGCGAGGAGAAGGCGCAGCGCGTGGGCGCCGTGTTCCACTCGGTAGCGGGCCAGTACGACCGCATGAACGACCTCATGTCCCTGGGCCTGCACCGGCTGTGGAAACGCCAGACCGTTGCGGCCGCGCAACTGCGTCCGGGCATGCGGGTCCTGGACCTGGCCGCCGGCACCGGCGATCTGGCGGAGCTCATGGCCCCGCAGGTGGAATCCCGGGGGCAGGTGGTCCTGGCCGACCGCAGTGAGGCCATGCTCGCCGAGGGGCGCAACCGTTTGCTGGACGCCGGCTGGCTGGCACCGCTTGACTACACGCTCGCGGACGCGGAGACACTCCCCTTCGCCAGTAACCGCTTTGACCGTGTCACCATGGGCTTCGGCCTGCGCAACGTCACCGACAAGACACGGGCCCTGGCGGAGATGAAGCGGGTCCTGCGGCCGGGCGGACGGGCGCTGGTGCTGGAGTTCTCGCAGCTGGCCATCCCGTCGCTGCAACCGCTCTACGATGCCTACTCCTTCCAGCTTCTGCCGCGCCTGGGGCAGCTGGTCGCAGGTGATGCCGACAGCTACCGCTACCTGGCGGAATCCATCCGCATGCATCCGGACCAGGAGACCCTCTGCGCCATGATGGCCGAGGCGGGACTGGAGGACTGCAACTACACCAATCTCAGTGGCGGCATCGTAGCCATCCACTGCGGCTACCACTACTAGTCGGCCGCCCTGGGACAACGCACACGGGAGGCCCCATGACCCCACAGGAATTGCTGGTGGAGCCGGTCAACCGCGCTCTCAACGGCATCATCGCCATGGACCCGGATGCGTCCACCAAGCTCGAGCGTGTCAGCGGCCGGCGGGTGCGGGTGCATCTGACGGCGCCGGAGGTCGTCCTCGAACTGGCGTTCACCACTGCAGGCGTTACCGTCTCCAGCGGCGGCACCGAGGAGGTGGCGCCGGATCTCACCATCAGCGGGCGCCTGGACGACATGATCGGCCTGCTGCGCGACTCCGGCGGCGGGAGCAGCGGCCTGCGCTTCGATGGCGATCCCACGGTAGCGCAACGCCTCCAGGGCTTCTTCCGGGAGCTGGATGTGGACTGGGAAGAGGGCCTGGCGCACTACCTGGGCGACATCCCGGCGCACCAGGTCGGCCGCACCCTCCGGGGCCTGGGCGAGTGGCTGCGCCACGGCGCGGCATCCGCCCGCGACAGCCTGGTGGAATACCTCACCGAGGAGCAGGGCGCGTTACCCACGCGGGCGGAGCTGGAAGACTTCCTGGCGGATGTGGACCGGCTGCGCGAGGACACGGACCGGCTCGCCGCGCGGTTGAGCCTGCTGGAGCAGCGGCGGAGCCGGAACGGATGATCGGCCGGAGCATGCGGCTGGTCCGCATCAACTGGGTGATGGTCAAACACGGGCTCGACGAGCTCATCCTGGCCACGCCGTTGATGCGCCCCCTGCGCTGGACGCGCTTCCTGATGCCGTGGCACTGGTTGCGGCGCCGCCGCGGTACCCGCGGGGAGCGCCTGCGAGTGGCCCTGGAGGAATTGGGGCCCATCTTCGTGAAGTTTGGTCAGATCCTGTCCACGCGCCGGGATCTGCTGCCACCGGATGTGGCCGAGGAGCTGGCGCGGCTCCAGGACCGCGTGCCGCCCTTCCCGGCGATCGAGGCGCGGGCCATCATTGAAGCCGCTTATGAGTGCCCGCTGGCGCGGGTCTTCGAGCGCTTCGACGACACACCCATCGCCTCGGCCTCCATCGCCCAGGTCCACGGCGCTCGCCTGTGGACCGGCGAGGAAGTCGTGGTCAAGGTGGTCCGCCCGGATATCCGGCCGGTGATCCGGCGCGACCTGGATCTACTCTATACCCTCGCCGGAATCACCCAGCGCTACTCACCGCTGCTGCGCCGGCTGCGCCCGCTGGAGGTGGTCAACGAGTTCGAAAAGACTCTCGAGGACGAGCTCGACCTGTTGCGCGAGGGCGCCAATGCCTCTCAGTTGCGGCGCAACTTTGCCGATTCGAGTCTGCTCTACGTGCCCGCGGTGCACTTCCCGCTGACCACCGAGCGGGTGATGGTCATGGAGCGGGTCAGCGGTATCCCGGTGAATCACCTGGAGCGGCTGCATGCCGAGGGCGTGGACATGAAACGCCTGGCCGAGAAGGGGGTGGAGGTGTTTTTCACCCAGGTGTTCCGCGACAGCTTCTTCCATGCGGACATGCACCCGGGGAATATCTTCGTGGACGCCAGCAACCCGGCGGACCCCCGCTACATTGCCGTGGACTTCGGTATCGTGGGCAGTCTGGGTCCCGTGGATCACCGCTACCTGGCCGAGAACTTCCTGGCGTTTTTCAACCGCGACTACCGCCGCGTCGCCGAGCTCCACGTGGAGTCGGGCTGGGTGCCGGCGAGCACCCGGGTGGAAGAGTTTGAAGCAGCCATGCGCACGGTCTGCGAGCCCATCTTCGAGCGGCCGCTGCGGGAGATCTCCTTCGGTGCCCTGCTCATGCGGCTGTTCCAGACCGGGCGCCGGTTCGACATGGAAATCCAGCCGCAACTGGTCATGCTCCAGAAGACCCTGCTCAATATCGAGGGCCTGGGACGGCAGCTGTATCCGGACCTGGACCTGTGGAGCACGGCCAAACCCCACATGGAACGCTGGATGCGCAGCGAGCTGGGTATCGGCGCCGTGCTGCGCAATGTCCGCCGGGAGCTGCCCCACTGGGGCGAGGAGCTGCCACGCATGCCCCAGCGCCTGCTGGAGGCCCTGGAAGCGTTGCACGACACCCGGCGGCAGATGGACGAACAGCGCCGTGAGCTGGTGGCGCTGCGGTCGACGGTCCAGCAAAGCGGCCGCCGGCGGGACGCCACCACAGTGGCCGCCCTGCTGGCGGTGGCGGCACTGGCGAGCCACACCCTGGCCGCGCTGCCGGGGCCGGCACCCGGCGGCGTCCACCTGGTCACCTGGGCACTGGGGGCACTGGCCGCCGGGGTCTTCGCAACGGCCTGGCTGCGGCGCTAACACCGGCTGGCTCGCCATGCCCGCACCCACGAGGCCGGACATCATTTCGGGAAAGGTTCGTCACATGGCAACACTGGAAGCACTCATCCGGCTCCTGGACCTGGAGCGCCTGGAAACCAATCTGTTCCGGGGCGAGAGCCGCAACATCGTGGGCAGGCGCGTCTTCGGCGGCCAGGTGCTCGGCCAGGGGCTGGTGGCGGCCGGGCGCACGGTGCCGGAGGAACGCCAGGCGCACTCCCTGCACGCGTATTTCCTGCGGCCGGGAGACGTCGCCGCTCCCATTGTCTACGACGTGGAACGCACCCGCGATGGCGGCACCTTCACCAGCCGGCGGGTGGTAGCCATCCAGCACGGCCGCCCGATCTTCAACATGTCCGTGTCGTTCCAGATCCGCGAGCCGGGCTGTGATCACCAGCTGGACATGCCCGAGGGGGTGCCGGCTCCCGAAGAACTGGAGAACGAGGCGAGCTTCATGGAACGCCACCGGGACCGGATTCCGGAGCGCGTGCGCGATGCCTTCATCCGCGAGCGACCGGTGGAGATCCGGCGCATCGAGCCCGAGGATCCCGTGGAACCGGAGCCCACGGCACCGGTGCGCAACGCCTGGATCCGCGCCACCGGCGAAGTGCCCGCCCACGGCGACGATATCCACCGGGCGCTGCTGGCCTACGTGTCCGATTTCGGCCTGCTGGCCACCGCGCTGCTACCCCACGGCCGCACCATGACCCAGGGAACGACCCAGATGGCCACCCTGGACCACGCCATGTGGTTCCACCGCGACTTCCGCCTGGACGACTGGCTGCTCTACCACATGGACAGTCCCAGTGCCTCCAACGCCCGGGGTTTCACCCGCGGCCACGTGTTCAGCCGGGATGGCGATCTGGTGGCGTCGGTCACGCAGGAGGGGTTGATTCGGCCGCTGGACGACGACTGACTCAGGCGTCGGGCCGGCGGCGCTCGTCTTCCGGGGGCTGCTGAATAAAGCAGCCGTCACGTAGCAGGCGCCGCATGAGCTCCTTCGCCGGGATGCGCGCCAGCCGCCGCTCCGGTGTCAGGGTGAGATCCATGACGTGCTCCAGTGGCCCGAAGCGCTCGCGCACCGACAAGGGCACGTCTTCCAGCGCGCTCTCCCCGGGGACAAACAGGTACCAGTCCGGTGCCCGCGGGCCCTTGTAGACGACACAGTGCATGGCAACCTCGCAGTTCCTTTAAGGTTAGTATTTGATCGGCTGCGGAGTATCCCGAAGCGACGGTCGGCGGGCAAGCCATTCGGCCTCGGGTTCGGGTCTGGATCACGGGATCGCATCGCCGGTTGATCCTCGGCAAGGGCTGCCCAGCTGACGCGCTCTGGAAGGTCGCCGCGAGGGCGCGGCTCCCACGGACAGAGCGGCTCCCGCCAGGCAGTCCCCGTGGGAGATGGAGTAAAGCGGCTTGCGACGGATGGAGGCGGGGAGACAACCTCCCCGTATATCCACCCACGAGGTCGCCGCTGCGCCTCACAAACCAGAGGAGGCTGTCTCCATGGCTTACGCTGGCATTGATATCGCGAATCGGACAAGTTCGGTGTGCGTGCTCGATGCGTCTGGTGGCGTTGAGCACGAGATCACGGTGGCGACGGAGGAGACGGCGCTGGTGGCCGCACTGGGCTCGCAGTCGGGCCGGCGGCGCTCGTCTTCCGGGGGCTGCTGAATAAAGCAGCCGTCACGTAGCAGGCGCCGCATGAGCTCCTTCGCCGGGAT